>JAJDBZ010000065.1 GCA_029261095.1 Candidatus Omnitrophota bacterium
CTCCTCTTCATCGCAGTCGCTTTAATCGCACATCCCGGGGTTCTCTCCGGATTGTTCTCCCTGGAAATCGACTCGATGGAGTCCATGCAGGTTCGCTACCTCCAACTCGGGTTCGGTTGTATCGGAATTCTCACACTGGCCTGGGGGTTCTATGAAGTGGTCTTGGGAAAACCGGGTCCACTTGTCCTTCTTTCGATACTCTGTCTCCTCCCCCTTGTTGTCCCCTTCGGCTTCCTCGGTTATGGGTCCGACCCGGATGCCTGGGCGGTCTCTTTCACCGCGCTGAAAATGCAGGCCACGGGTGATTACTTGATGAGCCGCCCCCCGGGGTTTCCATTGTTCGAATACTTGGCCACCGCGGTCGTTCCGGGTGCCGGTTGGCCGGGGTTGTTTGTGGCCAATCTCGTGGCGGGGATCGCCGGGGTCCTCCTCTGGTTTCTCCTACCCAGGGGAGAGGGAATCTCGCGCGTTCCTCTATTAGCCATGGCGATAGCCGTCCACCCGCTTTATCTGCTGGGGATGGCGACCGGTCTCGACTACATCTGGCAGACACTTTTTGTATCGGCTTCGTTGGTGTTGTTGGTTCGGGGGTTGGATGACGAGGATTATCCGAACTTCGGGTTGTTGATCGCCTCGGGAATCAGTCTGGGATTGGCCACCGGGTTTCGCATCACCAGCCTATCGGTGCTTCCGGTTCTTGTCGCTTTAATCTTCTTCGCGATTCCACGGTTCATGCCCGCACTCAAATCCATCGTCGTATATCTGTTCGTATCGATTGCCACCGCCCTCGTCTGCGAACTTCCTGTTCTCCTTAATTTCGGGGTGAATGCGCTCTCCATTCAACCCGACCCCGTCGATCCGGTCATCATCGCCTATCGTCTTCTCAGGTTTGTCCTCCCCCCTCCGCTGATTCTGGCCGTGGTTTTCGGGTTAGTCTTTCTGATTCCAAGGTGGAGATCATTGGATCGCACCGCTCAGCTCCTCATTGGAGCGGCCGTAGGATCCCTCGTCATCATCCTTCCAGCATTCTTCCTCCTGCCTCGGGAACCGGGTTACCTCACACTCTGTGTCCCCTTCTTCGCGATCCTCTTCGCTTTTACCTCGCCAAGGATGTTGGCCAGTCTGATCCTCCCGATGATTGCAATCTGGGGATTCTTATCCATTCCTATTGTTTCCCCCTATCCGAAATCTGGAGTGGAAACATCGTACAAACCGGAGTTCGGTCCCCTTGTTGAGGAAGCACGATCACGATTCGAAAACCTTCGCCGCGCCCAACAACTCCTTCTGATCGAACCGAATGACCCAACCGCCGTAATTGTTGCCTTCGATTGGGCGACACTCGCCACCCTTCGCCCGGAGTGGGAGATCGAGAACGGAGTCTTGGAGAACCCGAATTTCCCAGTGCGCTACTACGATTGGATCGACCCGGGCACACTCGAGGAGTTGAAGGCGGAGGATTTTCAGCTCGTCGTGGTGGAGGGGACCGAACGGTTCACCAAAGCCAAGTATGGCTATGACCTCATGGAAGAGGGAGCCACTCATTGGAATCCCACAAAACGGTACTACCGCCCCTAACACATTCTCTGATTCGATCGTCTGTCAAAGCAAGTAGGAATTCAAAATCTCTCAAAAAGAAGACTACTCCAGATTTACTTTTTCAACTCCACATCTCTCGCAATGTGGAAGAAATGCATGACGGACCTCGCCGCACTCCGCGCATTCTTCAAAGAGAACCGACCCACACGAGGGACAGGTGTAAGGCGTCTCTTTGGAGGATACATTCTCGCTCTGGTAACCGGATACCAGTTTAGGACCTTTGGATGTCCATAGGGCCTGACGAAAGATTCCTCGTTCGATCGGGTAAGTACAGATAGGACAGCGGTGTCTTTGGTAAGCTTCTCGATACTGCTGGAGCAGATATTCCTTTTCAGGTTTCGCAAGCCTCAAGATGAGGAACCTCATGATCCCAACCACCACTGCGATCGCCGCCACCACCGCGACATACTTGAAATATCGGGATGGGAAGTATTCGTGGATAACCAGAGAGACTTGAATAAAGCTCGCAACGAAGAAGGAAACGAAGAAAGGACTGTACGAGGTGTTCCTTTTGATTCTTAGCCACCAGGTTGCTAAGAAGAGAACCGGCAAGAGTACAACCAGCTTCATTGTCGCAACCTTAATCTGGTGACGGCTATACGCCTGATTGAACTCAGTACGCGCTTCCTCTCGAAGAGGCTCCAGTTCTTTGACCAAATCCTGAGATTGAGAATCTAATAGGCGTTTCTTCTCGCTCAAAAGTGTGATCGCCTCATTGGCTTCTTGAAACTTTCGTTGATTCTCGAGGAAGAGACTTTCGCTTTGGGCCAGGGCCGATTGTTCCGCCTCGGAAGGAGTGATTTCTCTTTCAAGATTGTGCCGATGCATTTCCAACAGCTGGTTCATAGTCTGCTGGGAGTTCCGTGTACTGGTTTCGAGAATCGACTGAATCTCTTTCTGGTTCTCGATTTGCCTTTCGATAGCCTTCCGGTCCTCCGCCAATTGTCTCTCACGTTCTTGCAAGTCTGGAGAGATATGTTGATCTACGATCACATCGAAGTCGGGTCCGGGTGTGCGCCCGATGTCATTGACCAGGAATCCGAGCAGCCAAAGGAGGAGAACGGTGAGGACAACACTGAGAAACCCGATAAGGAAACGTTGTCTTTTTGGACCACGAGGTTTGGATGGAATGGCCACGATCATTGCCTCCTCAACTGTTTGTTGTGAATCGGCTCATCTGCCAGAATCTGCTTCCGGGGCTGTTATTATCTTCTTCCTGGAACTCAAACACAAGTAAAATCGTGAGGATCCTATATGGTCTGAGTTGTCGCCATTCGAAGGAAAGGTTAATCTATTCTTAGATATGATCCACCGATTCATTTTTCTTTCGATTCTTGTCCCGCTTCTTTTTTGCGAGAGCTCCCTTGGCCAAGACATCCAACTCGAGCGTGTCCGCATCGAGGTGGTCCACACCCAACGTCAGTACGATGACGATACTCGGCTGACCGCCTTTCAGGGGGAAAAACTTCCCATTGTCGAATTTGAAGCCGAATTCGAAGATTCGAGCGACGTGATCGAGATCGAACTCGGATTTCCGAACAGCGGTATCGTCCTTACCAACAGTGTTCGAGAGGGAGACATATTGAGACTCGCTGATTTTGTGGACACGACGAACATCAGTCTTTTCCGGGGAACCTATGAGCTCCGTGTGGAACCCTCCCAAGGTGAAGACATTCTGTTCCAGTTCAATGTCGATTTCGATTTGATCGAGGATTTCCCAGAGGTGATCTTTCCCATGGATGGAATTGATCAGGTGGATGACCAGTCCTTGGATGCTGATTGGGATGCATTTGGAGACTCCTATCGGTTGGACCTCTTTGATTTCCCCCTTGCGGGGTTCCATCGAACCTTTCGTTCCGACTTCGAAGATTTCGATCTGGGGGGGAAAGTGGATCGCGACGAAGCCTACGAACTTTGGATCGGGGCGACCGAGGAAGAGACAGGCGACACCGACGGGAACTTCGATGTTGAGGTCTGGTTTACCACATCGAGTGTCCTGATATTCGCAACCGGACCCAGGAGGCGGGACCAACTCTCGGAGTACAACTCGTCCGAGGTGATCGAGAGTGCCTCTGTCATCAATCGTATCAAACGTGTCGGCCAGTTCTCGAACGCATCGACTCAAACCTTTGTAGCCAGGGTTGAAGGCAATCGTCTGTTCGATATCGAGGTCGGGAGGATTCGCGATCAGAATGATGGTCGCTTGGAGGACGATTTTGTCCGACTGGACCCGGTCGTCTCCCGCGAGGTTTTCGAACGCGAGATAAACGCCGAACCCGGAGAAGACTACCTCTTTCTGGTCGAGTTCCTTGATCTCTTTGGTAGTGAAACAAGTGAAGTGGCCCAAACGCTTTCCGTCTTTCCAAACATCACTGCTCCCATGAGCAATGAGTCTGGTCTCGGAAGCAGCTTGGACGTGGAATGGAACTGGTCCGGCCCAGAGGTTCTACGATTCGAAATCGCCATTCAAGAAATCGGAAGCCCAACGGAG
>JAJDBZ010000641.1 GCA_029261095.1 Candidatus Omnitrophota bacterium
GCGCAGGATTCTCAGTGGAAATATCGAAGCGCAGGATGTCCTTGCACACGAGAAAGGTAGACTCAATGCGGTGGGTTCCGCTGGCATCAGCGATATCGACCCAGCAACCGGATTCATCTCAACTTTGATATCTCCAGCCTCATATACACTCAACTTCATTCTTCTATCGGGAATCGTTCAGGATGTAACCGGCGATTTCATGGTGTGCGACTCAGAGACAGGTGTTTTCGCCCGTGTCGACCGCGCGGGTTCAACTCAAACCCTGGTGGCGAATGTGAACACACTCCCCTTACGGATCGACCAGGAGTCGGAAGACAGTTATCTGCTCATTGGTGTCCAAGGGGTTCATCGAGTTTTCGAGGATGGAACCCAAGTAAAAATTTCCGGAGGGACCACCGGGAGCGGCGTCCCCTTTAACCGTCTGGCGGGTATCGAAGTTCTCGAGGATTTCAGTCCCCCCGATACGCCGACCCCGACGGCTACCTTTACCCCCAGCAATACATTTACGCCGACTAACACTCCGACGAACACGCTGACTCCGACGAATACTGCGACCTTCACCCGGACGAACACTCCGACACCCACGAGCACATCGACTCCCATTCCCCCAACCAACACATTCACACCGACACCAACCGCGACTCACACGAACACTTCAACCCCTACCCCGACCGAGACTTTCACTCCTTCCGAGACCCCCACCCCGACCGGGCTCATACACGATCTCGATAACAGCCAACGAGTCGACACCATCGACCTGCTCCTCCTCTTCGGGGAAGCCCGAGTCCCCAGCGCCACCACCGTGTTCGAGTTTTCCTTCTTCTGGTTCGAGGAGACACAACAAAAGTAGCCCGGAAACCCTTACCCGGGACGATGATCAACAAACTTCCGAGCCGTATCGCCGCCCCCCGGCCACACCTGCGCCGAGAATCCCTTCTCGGCGCAACTTCAGCAGGAATCCCTTCCTGCGAATAGAACCGCGCGCTCCACTTCGATCGCCAGGTATTCACGGTTGTATTCATCCACCGCCGTCAGCATCTTCAATTTACGGCCGTTTTCATAATTCTACGCTCTTGCGAGAAAAAAAGTTTGTTCGTTTTTCCACCTCATTCGTCTGTTTCCAGAAATATTCGCCACTATCTTTAGTCACATGCTAAGATCAACTCCAACTCTTGAGTCCTGGAGGTGGCACAATGCGGTATTTGACCTTCTCTTTATTTTTCGCTGTGGCAATCCAAGCCCAAGTCCTCGATGTCAACGGCGACAAGACCGTGGGGGCTGAAGAAGCCATTGCCGTGGCTGAACAATGGAAAGGACCCGCCAGCGGGGCGAATGCTCACAACCACCTGGGACAAACGTGGACAGGCAGCGGAAACCCCCTAACGATCCGTGGGAATTATCCTGGTCGTCTCAACATCAAACCTTTGAAAAGTGAGAGGAAGGGGGCTGCCTTCATCCCCTCAGCGCCCTTGATACTAGACAATACGGCTCCCATTCCGATGGATGGTCCAATTCCGGCAGATCTCTTGGTGGCTGGAATAGCGGGAACGGTTTCGACAAGGGACAATAGGGATAGTACGCTCTACCTCTCGGCAAACTCGAGTGTCATCATTCGATTTGATGAAAACCAGAGTGATTTTGGTGCCCTGTCCATCAGAAATGGACAGAACGATTCCGTGCCAACGTTTGAGAGAGATGGAGATTTACAATTAACAGGGATTGTCGTCAAATCAGGAAGTCTACTGCGAATCGACCACCCTCTCGATCCCGCCAACAAGTATTTGGTTCATTCCTCCGTCGAATGCCCTGACATGAAGAACGTCTATGATGGAATGGTGACCTTGAATGAGAATGGCGCAGCTGATGTGCAGCTTCCAGACTACTTCGAAGCATTTAACAATGATTATCGTTACCAGCTCACCTGTATCGGCGGGTTCGCTCCTGTTTATGTATCAGAAGAAATCCATGACAACGAGTTCAAGATCGCAAGCGGACATCCAGAGATGGAAGTCTCCTGGATTGTCACGGGAGTTAGAAATGACGTTTACGCCAAAGCGAATCCCATTGAGGTTGAGCAGGAGAAATCAGAAGAGGAGAAGGGGAAGTATCTGCATCCAGAACTCTTTGGGGAGCCAGTGGCGAAGAGTGTGGGATTGGTACAAGGGTTAGGGGATGAATGAGGCTCTCAAGCCGAAAATCTAGGCGGATTTCAGGTTGAGGTGAATACGTCTACACCAGCAGGATAACGCGCCCACCTAGCTCACCTCAGCGTTAGGCAATAAGTTCCGCTTTTGGCTAACGCATCGTGCTAACATCAACCTCAACCTTTGAGTTCGGGAGGAATCAACATGCGGTTTTCAATTTTCTCACTCATTTTCCTGATGGCAATCCAAACTAATGCGCAAGTGGTCGATGTGAACGGGGATGGATTGGTCGCCGCAGAGGAAGCCATCGCCGTGGCTGAGCAATGGAAGGGACCAGCCAGCGCCAGCGACGAGCACGATCACCTCCACCAAATCTGGGAGGGTAGTGGTATACCCTTGACGATGACAGGCAATTTCTTTGATCGGTTCGTAGTTGGAACCTCTCTGGTTACTCGGGACGCCGCTCCTTTGCGACTCGACAACACGCGAACTGTGGAGGCTCCGGACTTGGAATTGGGAGGACCCGAAGGGGTAATCTATGCCAATGGTGATTCGGGTAGCTTCGGCGATCTCGTGCTCAAAGGAAATCGCTATGTTCATCTCATCATCAATGCTAATGGATCAGAACCGCGAAATGGACTATTTCGCTTGACAAGAGCGGATGAGGATTTGGCGCTGTTCACGATTCCTGAGGACGGTAATGCAATTCTGCGGGGTTCACTCAGCAGCCAGTCCACAAAGACTCAGATCGACCACCCCCAAGACCCCGCCAACAAGTATCTCGTTCATTCTTCAGTCGAAAGCCCCGACATGAAAAACGTCTATGACGGTGTGGCGACGCTAGACGATACTGGTGAAGCGGTGGTTAGACTGCCAGATTACATCGAAGCATTTAACAATGATTTCCGCTACCAACTCACCTGTATCGGCGGGTTCGCTCCTGTCTATGTGGCTGAGGAGATCCAGGACAACGAGTTCAAGATTGCAGGGGGTAATCCAGGGATGAAAGTCTCCTGGATGGTCACGGGAGTTAGGAATGACGTATACGCCAAAGCGAATCCCATTGAGGTTGAGCAGGCGAAATCAGAAGAGGAGAAGGGGAAGTATCTGCATCCAGAACTCTTTGGGGAGCCAGTGGATAAGAGCGTGGGGTTGTTGCGGGAATCGGATGAGTAATTCACGCCCAGATCATGGAGGTAAAATCAAAGAAAGAATGACCAACGACATCAACCTACTTCGACACCTCCTCGCCACACTCGCCTACCGATTCCAGTATGCGGTCAGGGAGGCCCCGCATGGATTCAAAGATTTCGATCCTGGCAACGGGGTGATGACTCCGCTCGATCTTGTCCGCCACCTTAACACCTTGTTGGTCTTCGTTTTCAGTTTATTTGAAGAGAAAGATAAAGTGGACATTCAGTTATTGGATTGGGAAGAGTCCATTCGTCGATTCCATGATCTTCTCGCTTCCATTGACCAAAAACTGGAAGCGGGGGCTTTCCCCAATGGGATCACCTTTGAGATTCTCTTGCAGGGGCCGTTTGCAGACGCTTTGACGCACATCGGCCAGCTAGCGGTGTTGCGACGTTTAGCTGGGTCTCCTGTTTCAAAAGGAAGTTTTGTAACTGCCAAAATTGAGATTGGTGGAGTGGGGATGGAGCAGGAGATTTGACTAAGGTGGCGATGACCAAATCCCAACCAAACGTAAACAAAAGTGAATTCCTGAACGCCATGGAATGTGGTCGAAAACTTTGGCTCCACAAGTACCATCCAGATTTAATTGATTGAATCTCTCGCATAATCAGTGGTATCGTATTGGGGGGTTGGTCAAGGGAGTTGTGGAAGGAAGCAACACCTCCCTTTTAGGTTGTTGTCGCTGTAAAACCTTCGGCATCTATCAGATTCCTCCTCACGTCGGAATGACACTAAGGGAATTTCGCGAAAAAATCAAAGCTCAATTGCAGTACCCACACCTCAATAGTCATTCACCCATCTCCACCACCGCGCTCTGGAGCATCTCATCCAACGCCTTGATGGTCAGCGGCGCACATCCTTCCGAGCGGTTGTTGACGAGGACATAACCGGGGAGACGACTCTTGATCGCTTGAAGGGCGAGTGAGACCGCGTCGGTGCGCATTTGTGGCATCACATTCTCCGGACGGAGCTGGTCGTACGGCGCAAACTTTTTCTTGGCCACCGCATAGGGCATCTTGAGTGGCGTCAGAATTCTCGAGACCACTGCATTCCCGGTAATCGGCATCTTCTCCATCTGTTCCGACAGTGAAGGCATCCGGTCCCAGTGGTTGTAAACATGACTGACTTCAGCCGAGCGGAGCAGGGAAGGGTAATCGGTTTCCAGCAGTTTCGGTTCACGGACCTCCACCGCATAAGACCACTCCCTTGGGAGGGTTGGAAGAAAGGTCTCTAAACTCTTCAGAAACTTCTTGGGGTCCCTGGCGGTCGAGGATCGAAACTCGAAGATGAAGGCTCCAACATGATCCTTGAACCCCGCCTCGATGAATGGATCCAAAAAGATCCCCTCGAAAATCTCGTTGTTGAGGAAATGCGGGTTCGATTGGTTTTCTTTTCTTAAGGGGCTGTGCTGCTGATCGACCCTTTGAAACCGATCGACGGTGAGTTCGTCCCACACCTTGAACACAAACTTGAAATTCCCCGGCAGGAAAGACTTCCAGGATTTTAATAGTTTGGCGTCGGGAGGACGGTAGAAAGTGAAATCTGCTCCCGCCGTCCGGAAGAGGGGATACTCCATGTACTCCTTCAAATACTCCGAAGTCGACTTGTGTTTCTTCGAATAAACAATCCCTTTCCACCCGGGGTACGCCCATGTGCTTGTACCGAAATAGATCCACCGCAGGGGATCTTCCGGGTCCCTGGGTTTGTGATGGGCGGCTTTCACATCCGCGAACAGATCTTGTTGAATGGCTTCTTGGGGCGCCAATGGCATATCCTTCGAATCGTCATGGGATTATCTCCAAATCTCGGAAGCCTGTCACTCCAAGGGACTCCTGGGCTTCCGTTTCCCACAAGCGACAACTCCAATCAATCCCAGTTCAACCCATTTCAATCGATCCGGATTCCCTTGTTGAATGGTTGATTTGAGGGTAGTTTCCTCGGATTGATTTTATAGGGGGTTTCCATTGGTATACCGCGGATTGATATCGCTTGTCCTCTTTCTCATCTTTTTCTCCGAGCAGGCGGCGAGCTTGGATTTCATTGAAACGAACGACCCGGACCTTGTCATCGAGCAGATCCAGTCCGATCTCCCCTTCGTGACAAGCCTCACTTTCTCACCCGATGGTCGCCTCTTTATCCTCGAAAAAAACACCGGATTTGTTCGAACTCTGAGCACCATCACGGGCGATGTTTCCGATCCCGTCATTCGGATCACTCCCATCTCTTCGGGGATCGAAGCGGGGGCTGTCGGCTTGGCATTCGACCCTGGGTTTGAACCCGTCCAAGGTGGCAAGGTTTATGTCTCCCATGTCATTTCCGATGCCACTTGGCGCATCTCCCAGTTTGTCGAGGATGGCGAGGGCATGGGGAGCGACCTCACCTCTGTGATGGATTTCCCGGACTGTCTCCCAGGAGAAGGTTTCGGAGACAAACAAGTTCACAATATAGAAAACATCCATTTCGGTCCCAACCCAAGAGGGAGTACCCCCGAACAGGTTCTTTTTGTATCCATGGGAGATGGCGGCATCTTGCCAGCGGGGGAAGAGAGAGAGACCAACCCCGCGCTTGAAAGAGAGAATTGGTGTGGTGGAATCTATTTCATCGACCCTGCGGCTCCCCCTCAAATCGGGGAGGCATCCTCTCATCTCTATTGTATGGGCGTTCGCAACGCTTTTGACTTCGCCTTTCACCCGCAAAGCGAGGCTCTCTATTTCACGGAAAACAGTTTCATTTCCTTTGACGAAATCAACCAGGCTCTCTTTGGAGACCACTTCGGATGGAATGATTTTGAAGGCCCGAACCAGAACGAGGAATACATTGACCCGATTTACTTCGAATTTCAGCCTACTATTTCGCCAACAGGAATTTGCATCTACTCGGGAACGGGACTACCAGAGAAATATCGCAATCAGGTTTTGTTTGGAACCTTTAATTTGGGAGAGATCTATCTCCTGACTTTGGACAACCCGGTCGATCCCAGATCTCAGGTGAGCTCAATAGAGAAGGTCCTCGAAAGCGAAACGGGTCTCCAAAGAGCCTTGGGCGCCAACGATGGCATCATCGATCTCACCGAAGGACCGGACGGATGGATTTACTTTTCGACCGGTGGGAATCCCTTTGGAACCAGCAATATCTACCGGCTTCGAACACGCCCCGAACCAGAAAGGTTTACGGGTATTCGAGTCTATTAGAGCAAGTTCAGCGGATCTACATCCACGATCAACCTGAGATTGGAGTACTTTTTCGATAACACTTGGATCACCTCCGGATTGGAAAGCAGGGCCGACCTCTGGCTTCCATCTCGGGTGGCGATGAGAAACTGCCACCGATACCTCGCCTGAATTCGTTCCAGCGGACAAGGAGTCGGCCCGATAATTCGACAACCCTGTTTCGTGTACGGTTCCAAGATTCCATGAAAGAATTTCGAGATCGAGACAATCGTTTCCTGGACTTTCTCTGCGTCCTCTCCCTCCATCCGAAAATTTACCAGACGCGTATTGGGAGGGAGTTGCAATTGACGACGAATCTTCCGTTCAAGTGCCCGGAATCCATTGTAGTTGTGCTCCAGGGCAAGATGGATGGAGTAATGATGGGGCTGGTAGGATTGGACCATCACCTGACCCTCGATCTCTCCTCTTCCCGCGCGGCCCGCAACCTGCGTGAGCAATCCGAATGATCTCTCTGCCGCACGGAAGTCTGCAATATTAAGAGACGTTTCAGCCTGAACGACCACGACTAATCGGACGCCGGGCATATCCAGGCCCTTTGAAACCATCTGAGTCCCTACAAGAATATCGATATCTTTCTTTCGAAATGACGACAAGATTCGGTCATGGGCACCCGCCTCACGCGTGGTGTCCAGGTCGATTCGCTCCACTCTGGCCTTGGGGAAGAGGGATTGCACGGTTTGGGTGACTTGTTCTGTCCCGAAACCTCTCGCACGGATCCACTGCGATTTGCAGCTCGGGCAAAACTGTGGTTCCTTTTGTTTGAATTCACAGTAATGGCAAATGAGAGAGCGACTCGACTCATGCCACACCAAAGGGACACTACAATTCTCACACTGAACCACTTCACCGCATTCTCGGCACCCGAGCTGAGTCGAGTGACCGCGTCGGTTGAGGAAAAGTATCGCTTGCATCCCCATGCCAAGCGTCTCCTCTATCGATTCTCTTGCTTCGAAACTCAAAATCTTTTCACTCGGAGGCCGCATCCGCATATCAATGAGCTGGACTTTGGGAAGGCTATGCGCGGTGGCGCGGTTGGGCATCTCGATCAACCTGGACTTCTTCCGTGAGACATTCTCGTAGGATTCCAGCGACGGTGTCGCACTTCCCAGAAGGACGACTGCTCCTTCCAGATGTCCCCGGTAAATGGCCACATCCCGACCATGATACCGCGGCGCGGGGTCGGCTTGCTTGTAGGAGGCATCATGTTCTTCGTCGACCACAATCAAACCGACATTATCGAGAGGAGCAAACACCGCCGAACGTGTTCCGACCATCACCGGTACTTCACCTCGTTGAGCACGCTGCCAAGATTGAAATCGGTCGGCTTTCGACAATCCTGAATGGAGGACCTCGACCTTACCGGGAAAGCGTCCGCGATAACGGGCAGCGGTCTGCGGTGTCAATCCAATTTCAGGGACAAGTACCAGAGAGGTTTTACCCAGGGCAAGTGTTTTCTCGATAGCGGATAGGAATACCTCAGTCTTGCCGCTTCCAGTTACACCATGGAGGAGAAACTGATCGAACCGGTTCTCCTCCAAAGCCTCTTCGATCAGTGAGCCTGCTTCCTCCTGCTCGGTGTTGAGTGTGGGGCGTTTTGACCGGTAAAGGGATTCCGCTTGAGAAAAAACCTGTGGCCTTGCCTGTTCCTTCAACTTGAGAGCTCCCAATTCCACCAAACTCTTGACCACACCTTGGCTGACACCGGCAAGTCGCGCTAATTCGCCTATTGGAAGGCAACCCCCACTCCCTCCAAAAAAATCGAGCGCTTGTTTTCGTTTGGGAGTCAGCTTTGGGTCAGCCCGAATCTCATGGAACCGTTCTCCTTGGACCACAACCTTGGCCAGCCGAATCTCGGTTTTCGTGCCGAATGGGAATGCCGCAAACAGCGCCTCGCCCAATGAACAAAAGTAATACTCCGCCACCCATTCGAGTAATTCAAAGACTTTGGGGGGATAGAGTGACTCCCGGTCGAGACTGTTGAGTAGGGGACGGATCTTCGCGGGATCAAAGTCGAGGGTATCGGTGAGCCCCACTACTATGCCCAATGAGTTGGCCTGACGACCAAATTGGGCTTGGACTCGCCCACCTATAGGCGGCGGAACTTCCCAGCCTTCGGGGATTTCATAACTGAATCGATCCCTTAGTGGGTGGTTAAAGACAACTTCGGCGTATTTGGCCATTTCAGACGAAAGAGATACAACACCCAAACCTAAGAGTCCATCAGCCCAGGCTATTCACTCATCCGGTACTCTGGATTCAATTCCGTCGGAACCGGCGCATTCACCTCTTTCCTCCAACTCCGCATCATTTCTAACAACTCCTGAGCGACCTCGGGTTTCTCGTCGATCAAGTTGTTTTCCTCACTCAAATCCTTTTCGAGGTTGTATAACTCGAGGTGACCATCCTCGAAAAACTCCAGCAAC
>JAJDBZ010000642.1 GCA_029261095.1 Candidatus Omnitrophota bacterium
TCGCCCACAATATCCACTTTGCTTTTCGCCGGAATTTGACTTTCCATGCCAAGACACCAGTATGTGGCATTGACCAGCAGACGGCGCAGGCCCTCGCTTAATAGGTCTTGAGAGGCACCCATTGTCGTCGTGAAGATCCGGGCCTGTTTTCCTGAATCTCCGGTAAAGGTTTTCGTCCAAGCCACCGGCACTTCTTCCTTCTCCGTGTTTGGAGGATCGTCGGGATTCATCCCACTCAGTACCTGCCCCATGATTATGGGATCGGAATCTCCTTCGAGTTCAGTTAGCCCATAAACATCGGTTGGACCCCAGATGTCATCGACTCCTTGAACAATGGGATGGTCTTCTTTTCCCTCAGCGATGATCCCGCGGGTGCTTTCAACACCATGATGACCAAAATGGTTTACCCAGGTTTCTCCCAATACCTGACGACCCCACCCCCCCCTTGGGTCCTTGCTGTTCCAAGTTAATTCGGCGTAGGGGCTGTCCAGGTTCTCCTTGTAATTGAACGCGTGAGTGGCAGTCCTGAGTCCGATGATCGGTTTTCCGGAATGCGTATAGTCCACAATGTATTTCATTTGTTCATCGGGTAATTCGCGAAACCGTGTGAACATCACCATGAGATCCGCATCAGCCAGGGTTTCCAATCCCGGGATGTGGTTCAATGTTCCTGGATCGATTTCTCCGGTCTCAGGGTTAATAGAAAAAAGGACGGTGCATCTGAATCCATGATGTTTGGCAAGGATTTTTGCGATCTGTGGCATTCCCTCTTCCGAGCGGTATTCCTCATCGCCTGTGACAAAAACAATATGCTTACCCTTTCCCGGACCTTCTCCGCTCTCATAGGTGATTAGATCCGTCCCCGCGAAACCACCCGTCGAGACGATTGAGAAATAGACACACATGATAATGATTAAACGAGATTGATTTTTCCGCACTGAACTCTCCTTCTGGTAATTGAGGTCTCTATTCTAGGACAGACTAGGACGGACCAAAAGTGTGTGGTGCTATTTCTCCGATATCGAGAGAACGAACATCTGGCGTGTTCCATCGTGGCACCAACCTGGGACGAGGATCTCATCATTTGTCCGGTTCCATCTGGGTGCTGGGTCGATACGGAGTTCCCCCTTGCGGTAAGGGCCTCGGCTGAATGCCTCCGTTCGGATAAGCGCCCCATCGTTCATTCTAAAAATGATGTACTCATTGTTGCCACCCTCTGCTCCGAATCCGTTGGCAAACCAATTCCCGTTTGGTGAGTAAGAGATATCCGCTCCCGGTTTCGGAAAATCGCCGGGATTCCCGATTTCTCCAACAACCTCCTTCTTGTCGACATCGTACAAAACCTGACTGTCTCCAATCTGGCCGATCACTTGATTCTCCGGACCCCATTCGGGATGGCCTCCGATGAATGTCTCATGAAAGGTCAAATGGGTCCCATCCGGGTGAACAGAGCAGGGAGCATTCACCCACATCGTCTTCCCGTTGTATGCCCCACGCAGGTAGAAATAGATCCGATCGCTGTTTCGATTCCAAAGGGTATGGTTAATATAGAGAGCCGCCCTATCCACATCGGGAACCTGATCCAGGAATTGTTTCTTCATCTCATGGAATGAGACCAATAGATGTCGTGACCCCGATTCGATATCCACACGGAAGATACCATCGTCCTCGGGAGCGGTTTCGCCAACTGTCCAATCGTATGCGCCTGGGTATCCGGTAACGGGACGCAGGCGATCCATCCGAGCATAGTTGATCGCAAGAAAGGATTTCCCGTCGGGCGCAACCCCCGAGTTCCCGACTGGAGTTTGCTCGTAGCGGTACTCACGTACCCTTTCCCTCTTATCGATGTCGTAGAGTACGGTAAATACTTTTCCAGACTTGGGATCTCGGTCGTTGAAGAAGAGCTGGTTTTCGGGAGAGGCGGGATTCCAGTAATACATGGTCCCCTGCTGAAAGTTGTAAGCGCGCGATTCATCGAGTGGGATAACAGGGTTCTCGTTATGCGTGTCAATCACGCACACCTTTGCAGGTTCGTCCGGTTCAGGCATGTGGTCATGGAAGTCAGTCTCCAAACAAAGGATGTAACGTCCACTTGCGTTCCATGGAATGGTAAGCGACTGGCCAATGTATCCGAAGAAGTGATGCTTGGGGCCATGAGTCAGTTGGCGAACCGAGTATTCAAACCCGAAGGCGGGACTACAAGAAAGGGAGAAAAAGATTAAAAAGAATTTGAGGGTCGTTTTCATCATTAAATCGGCGGCGCCCTATTAGGCGTTTCCCACAGGACGCCGCCGACATCGATGTTAGTTCTAATCCTTCATGGCTGCAATCTCTGTCTCTAACTCCTCGAGTCTTGTGGCCATCTCATCGTTCTGAGTTTTCAATGCTTTGACTACTCCCATAAGAAACCCAACATGGCGTCCAAGATCGAGACCCTTACGGTCTTCGCTCGCGAGGATGTCAGGCATCTCTTCGGCAATCATTCCGATGTGTTCAGGTGTCTCCTCACTCTCCTGCTTATAGAGGAAACTCACCATATCGACATTGTCCAGAACCTTCATCAGGTCGGCCAAGTCGGCTTCTGAAAGATCTTTAATGTTTGTCTTAAAGTCACGTGAACTCCCCGATATCCAGGTAGTTCCATCACAAGTCGCTCCGCCGGAACCGACTTGGAGCAGTGCGCCTGGGTTGTTGTTTTGAATCCCGACCCGCCCGATTTCATCGATTCTCATGCCCTCGGTCCAAGCGACCGCTGCGTTGGTTGCACCGGAGTTGTCCGCAGT
>JAJDBZ010000643.1 GCA_029261095.1 Candidatus Omnitrophota bacterium
ACTATCGACTTACGACTCATCGTGCGGTGTCTCCATTGGAAATTGCCTCTCGTAATGATCTGAGGTTAGCGCACGTTCGCGGGGATGCCAATAGCTTTCTGTGTGTCGGTGCTTTCGAATTCCTAGAGGATCGAACCCGAAAAGACGGGCCACGAACCCAAAAGGGAAGAAAACCACAAAGAAAAGAATGGAAAAAATCCCCAGTCCCACATACCGGCCCACATACTTCGCCAAGAAGGCGGCCAGCTTTAGCCACCCCTTGTGAATAGCGAACATCAGGCCACTGGTTCGTAGCGGGGGGATCGCCGCCATCAGGATCAGGAAGACTCCGAGGCTTAAGCAGACAGTTGCCTTGATCGGATGCTTTTGGTTGACGAACAAAAAGAAGATCAGGAACACCGATCCGAGAAAGCAAAAGATGCCTCCGACAGTGAACCCAAACTTTTTCAGTTCCAGGGGTGTGGGGACTTGGTAAGCGGGCGGTTGCATTAGTCCAGTTCGAACTCCTCGCGCCAATCAACCTCTTCCTTCCATTCCGGTTGGTCGGCTTTATCCAGGATGAACGAGCCGATCGCCAGCGTGTCCATCTCTGTCCGCATGAAACAACGGTAAGCATCCATCGGGCTTTCCACAATCGGCTCGCCCCGGACATTGAAACTCGTGTTTACAATCAACGGGCATCCGGTCTTTTGATAAAATTTCTTGATGAGATCGTAATAACTTCCATTACGTTCGGCGTTCACTGTCTGGACCCGAGCCGAATAGTCCACATGGGTAATCGAAGGGAGGTCCGAACGGGCCACATTGAGTTTTTCGATGCCAAAGAGTTTCTCTTCCTCGTCGGTCATCGGAATCCGTCTCTCTTCCTTGACCGGAGCGACAATCAGCATGTAGGGGGATTCGCTGTCGAGATCGAAAACCTCTGGTGAATGTTCTTCCAACACCGAAGGAGCAAAGGGACGGAAACTCTCACGGTACTTGATCTTGAGATTCATGACCGACTGCATCTCGCGGCTTCGCGGATCGCCAATGATGCTCCGTCCACCCAGAGCCCGGGGACCAAACTCCATGCGACCCTGAAACCATCCAATCACTTTTTCGTCGGATAGGCGATCGACCACAGCCTCGAGGAAATCCTCACCCTCAATCTTCCGATAAACCGCCCCCTCGGATTTCAGGTACTGCTCGATCTCATCGTCCGAGTAGTGCGACCCGAGATAGGATCCCTTCATCGAGTCGGACGGGTTGGCCTTGCGGTCGTTTTTCAGGTATCGGTAGTAAACTGCATAAGCGGCGCCGACCGCTCCACCCGCGTCGCCCGCGGCGGGCTGGATCCAGAGGTTGTCGAAAGGACCCTCTCGGAGCAAGCGGCCATTAGCCACACAGTTCAGCGCGACTCCGCCAGCCATGCACAAATTCTTTTTGCCGGTTACTTCATGGACATGGTTGGCCATCTTCAGGATGACCTCCTCGGTCACCACCTGGACAGATCGAGCCAGGTCCATCTCTCGCTGGGCGAGTCGGGTTTCCGGCTTTCTGGGAGGCCCTCCCATCAGTTTGTCGAACTTTGAGTTGGTCATCCGCAGGCCGGTGAGGTAACCGAAATAATCCATGTTCATCGAGAGGGAGCCATCCTCTTTGACATCGATCACCTCGTCATAGATGACATCGACAAACTTCGGCTCGCCATAAGGGGCCAGCCCCATCACTTTGTACTCGGCTGAATTGACTTTGAAGCCGGTGTAATAAGTGAAAGCCGAATAGAGAAGCCCCAGCGAGTGTGGGAACCGAAGTTCGCTCAGGAGGCGAAGGTCGCTCCCCTCTCCCACACCAAAAGTCGTGGTGCACCATTCTCCGACACCGTCGACTGTGAGGACCGCGGCCTCATCGAAGGGACTGGGGTAAAAAGCGCTGGCCGCATGGGATTCATGGTGCTCGGCGTAGAGGACATCCGCCTTGGTGTGGAGGCGCTTCTCGATGTCGTCCCCCATCCAGAGTCTCTCGGTCAGCCACAGTGGGATCGCCTTCAGATACTGAGTGACTCCGCGTGGGGCCAGGCTGAGGTACGTTTCGAGGATACGCTCGAATTTCACAAAAGGTTTTTCGTAGAAGACCACATGGTCGATTTCATGAGGTTCGATACCGGCTTCCTTAAGGCAATACTCGATGGCCCGAGTCGGAAAATCGGCATCGTGCTTCTTTCGAGTGAATCGTTCTTCCTGCCCAGCCGCAATCATCTCCTCTCCTCGAAGAAGACAAGCAGCGCTGTCGTGGTAGTAAGCGGATATGCCGAGAATCCAGGGTTTATTCATGTCTGTAGAGTATTCCGAAAATCAATAAAGGCCGATACAAATTTCTAGGCGAGAAACCCTGAAATGTCAACAACAAGGCCGGAAATCGAAAGGAATGATCGCTTCGGTCATCATGGATGCAAGCCTATCTCCAATTTGCTATCGTGTCATTGGAGGCCAAGGTTGGCCAGCCCTCCTGACCCTACTTTGAGGAAG
>JAJDBZ010000644.1 GCA_029261095.1 Candidatus Omnitrophota bacterium
TTCCTGCCATTCTCCAAAACACAGAATCAGCAAGAATTCGAATTCCGTATTTTCTCGCCTTCTCTGCTTTTCCAGACTGTGTGTTCGGATCTGCCACAACAAGTAGGTCAAGTTTCTTCGTGACGCTACTGGCAACGATTAGACCTGCTTCCGTTGCGAGTGCCTCGGCGACACTTCGTGTAATTGGTTCCCCCTCTATGGTAGATTGGATCTCACCAGTGAAACAGACTCTCTTACCTTGAAGGTCACATTCCTTGCCCTTAGGTTTGGTAATCGTTACGGCCAATTGTTTTGCCGCAAATTCAAGAACTGAATCAAGGTCCGAATCATCTTGTCCAAGGAGTTTTGCTACCACCTGGAGATCACGACGCTCAGTTTCTGTTACGATACCATCCGCGAGTGCGGAAACAGCTAGGTTCTGAAGATACTGAGAGTGAATTTCGTTCAATTTGGTCGGAGATAAATCCCAATTCACGGCCGCGTCGACGAGGGCTTCCTCTTCCTTTTGGTCAATTGTTCGGTCCTCTAAAACACGGTCAATTAAGGTCATATAGGCCAATACATTTGGTGTCCCGGCCTCGACGTCATGGTGGATTGTGGCTGCAATTCGTTGGAGAAACTTAGGTGGTTGCTCGATTGCGTTTTGTGCATGTTCGCGTCGATAGCATGGAGTTTTCAGAGCCCTTACAGCTGGCCATTCGATGTCCGCTATTCGGAAATTCTCAAGGACATTTGGTTCATCGGAACAGATCATGGAGACCAATTGGGATGTTGCGCGCGCATCCGAAAGCGCGCGATGAGCCATTCCGTCGATCTCTATTCCAAACTCCATACAACAGGCACTGAGATTGTTACGTCCAAACAAATTACACGTACAAAGCATTGGGAAATCGGGAAACGTGATTCCCATTCGACTGTACTCTTTAATCAAGAAGTTCTTGTCGAAACTAACATTATGACCGGCGATCACCGAGGCACCTTTCAGAATTTCCAAAACATCCCCGGCAATATCCGAAAACTTTGGTGCTTCTAGGACATCTCCCGAGGAAATCTGATGTAAAGATGAAGGACCGATGTCGCGACTCGGATTAACAAGTGTGTCGTACTCTAACTCTAGATCGAGGGACCCATCGGAGTCGACTAGAACTATAGCAATCTCCACCACTCGGTCGTTTCGCCATGGGGAAAGACCAGTTGTTTCAACGTCAACTATGGCAATTCGGTCACTGGGCATTGGATGAAGGTGTCGTTTTCTTAGGGATCCGAATACTTCTTCGGATCCCCAGTGAACGTGACTTTGATTCCAGTCTTTGAGCAGATGATCTCTATATCTTTTTCGGGATCAATCTCTAAACTCTCTTCCCTTAAACCCTGCCATTGGGCGAGGTAGTAAAGAGTCCCGAACTTCGCTTCTTTCTTAGTCTTTTTTGCGACGCCACCCTTCCAACCCAAGACCGGCAATTCACCTTTCCGTGCTGACATGACCAATCGCGGCTCCTTTTCAGCTTTCGCCCGCCCGACTTCCCAACAAGTAATTAAGCCTTTGTCAGGGCCTTTCCATCGTTCTTGCCAGTTTGGGTTCTCTCTAATTGGTTCATGGATGGAGCGCGATATCACCTTGGACATTGAAATTTACCTCGCAATGAACTTGAGTCTATTGAGAAGCGGCAATAGAAGGGTAGCACCGGGGGGAGGTAGGGGACAAGGGAGAATTCTCACCTTGCCCTTCGTCACATCGGATGGGAATCGATGTTGAGCGGAACGAGGAGGAGCCACGTTCCAGCAAACAACTCAGGGGAGTGCCTCGATGTCTCGTCTTCCATGGAGGACTCTCACAATCTCGAGATCTTCATCTTTTGAAACATAAAAAATCAGGAACTCCTCGAATCCGGGAACATGCCATATCCGGGGGGTGGGGTAGCCTGAGAGGGTGAGATCGGACTTGCGGCCAATCATCGGGGTTTCGGTTAGTGTTCGTAGGGCTTGGTCGAGGTTTGCGAGAAATTGTTCAGCGACTCGTTCGCTGTCATTGCCCAGATGCGCGTATATCTCCAGTACATCCAGTTTTGCTCGGGTGTGCTTTCGTATTCTCACGGTCAACCCGTTTTATGGCTCTCCACGAGTTTCTTCCCCTCGCGTCGAATGTCCTCCAAGTCTTGTGGAGTCCAGTCGCTCAATTCCGAATCGAAACCCTCTTTGAGTTTCCCTTCGAGGTTTTCGATTCCGTCAACCCGCAGGCTGGTTTCGACCAGGGATTCAATGAACCGCTCCGGATCCGCGTAACGTTTCTCCGTCGCCATCCTTTGGATTCTTTCGAACTGCTCATCAGTGAACTCAAGAGTAATCGTCGTCATTCAAGCCTCTCCTAGTCCTGGTTGATTTCAGTATAGGGGCTCTCAGAAGCAATTCAAATAATGCGAGAAAACCCCACCCCCTAGCCCCCTCCCCGCGATGCAGGGAGGGGGAATATCAGTCCCCCCTCTCCACAGTGTGGAGAGGGGGTTAGGGGGAGAGGTTCTAGCGGGCGCGGTTAGCGGTGATGGTTTCATGGAGACAAGGGAGGAACGAATCCAATTTCGAGTACAGTAGGCCGCGGTTGATGGGAAGCGCTCTCGAAACAATATAACGGTATTTCGTATCCACAATCATGTGGGTTGAATTCTTTTGGGATCTGGCGCAAAATTCAAGCAGTTAACCGCCCCGCTTTGGACAGAGGCTCCTGACATTTTGGAGCCAAAGAGCACAACGATGTGTTTGGGTGGAGGCCCATGTACGAGAACTATGCGCATGTCCTGATATTTGCGTTAGTTGCGGTGGGAGTGGTTGTCGCACCGCTCATCCTCTTTGCCCTTATTCGGCCAGTCCGCCCGGACGCCGAAAAACTCTCCGCATACGAATGTGGTGAAAGGGTCGTCGGAACCCCCTGGATCCAATTCAACATCCGATACTACCTTGTTTGCCTAGTTTTCCTGGTTTTTGAAGTCGAAATCCTCTTGTTATTCCCCTGGGCTTTGGTTTATGGCGCTTTTATTGGCGGGCCAGAGCAGGTCGAAGCCCTCGCCCAAGGCGCCGCAAATACAAGCGAAGCCTCGGGCGGAATGGCTTTTGTCGCGATGTTCATTTTTATGGTCATTCTCGCGGTCGGCCTCGCCTACGATTGGGGCAAGGGTTACCTCGAATGGGAAACCGAGATCACCACCTCCCCTGAAATCGAAGAGAAAGAGGTCGCCTGATATGGGGCTATTAGAAGGTAAATTCGACGATAACGTCATCTTCGCTTCGGCCGATCAGGCTATCAGCTGGGTCCGCGAAAGTTCTATCTGGCCGATGACCTTTGGCCTGGCCTGCTGCGCCATCGAAATGATGTCCACCGCCGCCTGTAAATACGATCTCGATCGATTCGGCGCAGGCGTATTTCGCGCGTCGCCAAGGCAGTCCGATCTGATGATCGTCTCGGGGACAGTCACCAAAAAGATGGCCCCCCGTCTCCGACTCCTCTATGACCAAATGCCGGAACCACGATGGGTGATCGCGATGGGGAGCTGCGCCATCGGCGGCGGCCCCTACTACATCCATGGTTACCATGTCATGAAAGGGGTCGACCTGATCGTTCCGGTCGATGTCTATGTTCCCGGATGCCCTCCCCGTCCGGAAACCCTGATAGCAGGGATTTTAGAACTGCAAAAAAAGATCGAAGAGACGCCAACCCTGAGGAGACCGGTGGGACAGTTGGTCTCCTCTTCGGCGACAGCGTAGGGTCTCACCCCCTAACCCCCTCTCCACCTTGTAGAGAGGGGGGACCTTGTTCCCCCTCCCCGCAATGCGGGGAGGGGGTTAGGGGGTGGGGTTCCGGGATTGGCATGTGGGGTTTCAGAGTGGCACGTTAACAAACAGGAGCAAAGGGTGGCAACCAAGCAAAAACTGAGAAGCGAACGGATGCTGATCTCGATGGGACCCCAACACCCATCGACTCATGGAGTGCTCCGTCTGATGCTCGAAACCGATGGCGAAGTTGTCGAACACGCCGAACCTCATCTAGGATATCTCCACCGCTGCGCCGAGAAAATCGGCGAAAACCTGACGTACCAGCAGTTCACTCCTTACACCGACCGGATGGATTACCTCGCTTCGATGAATGAGAACTGGGCTTGGTGCCGAGCGGTGGAAGAGCTGACAAACCTCGAGATCCCCCAACGCGGCGAGTACATTCGGTTGATCATATGTGAATTGAATCGCATCGCGAGCCACCTTCTCGCGCTCGGAACTTTTGGACTGGATACAGGAGCTTTTACCCCGTTCCTGCTTGCCTTCCGCGAGCGTGAAACCATTCTCGACATCTTTGAAGCGGTCTGCGGCGCGCGCCTCACCTACAACTATGTCCGTGTCGGGGGAGTCCTTTGGGACCTTCTCCCCAACCATGTGGAAATGATTCGAGATTTCCTTGTCCAATTCACTTCAAAACTCGATGAATTGAACGATCTCCTTTCGGAAAACCAGATCTTCGTCAAACGATCCGCGAATGTGGGAATCATTACTGCCGAGGATGCAATTGAGTATGGATTCACCGGTGTCAACCTCCGAGCCTCAGGCGTCGATTGGGATCTCCGCCGGGATGAACCCTATTCGGTTTATCCAGAGATCGAATTCGAAGTCTGTCTCGGAAAGGGTATCAAGGGAACTGTGGGAGACTCATGGGACCGATACTATGTCCGAGTCCAGGAGATGTACGAGTGTGTCAAAATGATCCTCCAGGCGCTCGACCAACTACCCCCGGGGGATTTCTGTGGCAAGGTCCCAAAGATGTTGAAGGCGCCGAAGGGGCGTGAGGTCTATGTCCGCACCGAGAATCCGAGAGGGGAACTCGCCTTTTATCTGGTGGGGGGCGGGAAGAACATCCCTCACAGAGTGAAAGCCCGCGCACCCGCGTTTGTCAGTTTGTGTCCCATCGAGGACTTATTTCACCATATGTATATCGCCGACCTGGTCGCCGCCCTGGGAAGTTTGGATGTTGTGATGGGCCAGGTGGACCGTTGACAGGTAAATTGGGGATTAAGGTAGTGGAATGATTGAAGAGGCCGTACGTTTCGTCATCAATATCCCGTTTGGTTTTTTCGGTTCGGAAGCGCCGGAATGGCTGGTCTTTGTGCATTGCAGTCTGATCTATGGCGGCGTGTTCATGATGGCCTTCATCTCCGTTCTTGCCTTCGGATCGGTGTGGGCGGAACGAAAGATTTCCGCCTGGATGCAAGCGCGCCTCGGTCCGATGGAAGTCGGAAAATACCAGGGATGCCTTCAAACGATCGCCGATGCCCTAAAGCTTCTCTTAAAAGAAGACATCCTCCCCGCCGCTGCCGACAAACCGTTGTTCACCATCGCTCCCATCCTGGTCTTCGCGGGTTCTCTCATGTCTTATGTGGCGATTCCTTTTGGACCCAATCTCAAGGTGGCCGATTTGGACATCGGAGTCTTCTATATACTCGGCACTTCCGCTGTCGTGGTGGTCGGGATCATCATCGCGGGATGGTCTTCCTACAGCAAATGGTCCATCTATGGGGGCATGAGAGCGGCCGCTCAGTATGTCAGTTATGAGATCCCTACAGCTCTGCATCTCCTACCGGTCATTATTATGGCGGGTAGTCTCAACCTCATTGAAATTGCGGACGAACAACAATTCTTTATCGGACCGGTGGATTGTAGTTTCCTCACCTGGAACCTGTGGCCCTGGATCAACCCCTTCGCCACTGTCTCGTTCATCATGTACTACATCGCCAGCTTGGCGGAAACCAACCGAACCCCCTTCGATCTCGCCGAATCCGAATCCGAACTGGTCGCGGGAAGCCACACAGAGTACAGCGGAATACGGTGGTCTTTCTTTTTTCTCGCCGAGTATGCAGACATGTTTGTCGTCTCGGCGTTAGGAACCATCCTCTATCTCGGCGGATGGCATGGCCTTCCCATTCCCGTAATCGGCCCCTATCTCGCTCCCTTTTTCTTTCTCTTCAAGGTCCTCTTCCTGATGTTCATCGCCATCTGGTTGCGTTGGACATTGCCCAGACTGCGTGTCGACCAACTGACCTATCTCTGCTGGAAAGTCCTGCTCCCCTTTGGGATGGTGACTGTCACCGGAACTGCGCTCTGGCAACTTTATTTTTACAAGACCCCGGTGGGAGTCATTCTCGGAACCGTGATCGCCATCGGAACAATCTGGGCCATGATCAAGATTTATAGAAGTGAATCGATTCCAGAAAAAGGAAAACCCATGGCTCGTCGGGACCAAGTAGCGGCGACTCCGTCATAGGATTGGAGAATTAAGAGATGCACGCCATGAAAAGATATATCAAGGATGTGGTCGATGGGTTTGTGACCGTCCTGGTCGGCATGACAGTCACCGGTCGTGAATTCATGGAACATAAAGAGCGGGTCACCACTCTGGAGTATCCGAAGCACAGCAAGGAGATGCCGCCCCGTTTTCGAGGGATGCTGTTTAACGATGTCGAAAAATGTATCGCCTGTTTACTGTGCGCCAGAGACTGCCCGGTCGATTGCATTGAAGTCACGGGTTATGGAAAAGGAAAAGCTCGTCGTGCGGATGTCTTTACCATCGATTTTAACAAGTGCATGTGGTGCAACCTTTGTGTGGAGGTCTGCCCGGTCGAAAGTCTGTATATGACCCATGAATACGAAGTCACATTCCGAGACCGACGCGACATGTTTGTGGATTTCATGCTTTACAAACAGGCTCCTCCAAGACCTTTGGCTCTCGAGCAAGTTCCAGAACAACAAGCGGTCGGTAAGAACGCGAAGATTCCGGAACCGGAACCGGAGTCCGAGCCTGTGAAAGAAAAACCTTCGCCCAAGGAATAAGATCGGAAAATGTTTGATTTCATCTTCTTTGTTTTCTCCTTCGTGTGCATAGGTTCCGCACTCTTTGTGGCCTTCACACCGAATGTCGTCCACGCCGCGCTGGGACTGGCCTCCACCTTCGCCACGCTGGCAGGGTTTTATGTCCTACTCGGCGCAGACTTCCTCGCCATCACCCAGATCGCGATCTATGTGGGCGGGATTTTGGTCCTGATGCTGTTCGGAATCATGTACACACACACCATTGCGAGGGTCTCCGGGGAACAGGTGATGATGCAGGTGGGACCGGCATTGTTGGTAGTCATTCTTACATTGTTCACCTTGGTCGCCACCATCCTCTCCACCGCCTGGCCGGTCAAAGAAGTCGCCCCCCCCGCCCCCACAGCAGACCGTATTGGCGTGTTGCTCATGACCGACTATCTCTTGCCCTTTGAAGTAGCGGCGATCCTCTTGTTGGTCGCATTGGTCGGAGCGGTTGTGATCGCCCAAACCCCAGTCAGGAAATCAATCGAGGAGAGTGTCGATTAATATGGTCGGACTTCCCCATTTTCTCGTCGTCAGCGCCATACTCTTTTCGATCGGGTTATTGATCATGATCACTCGTCGGCATGGCATCATGATGTTGATGGGACTCGAGCTGATATTGAACGCCGCCAATTTGAACTTGATCGCCTTTTCCCGTTATGTGGAAACGGGTATTCGCGGGCAAACGTTTGCGATTTTCGTCATCATCCTCGCAGCTGCAGAGGCCGCCATCGCGCTGGCCATCATACTTTCGATTTATACGCATTCAGCGAAAATCAATCTCGATGAACTGACTTCGATGAAGGAATAGAATCCGATGTCGCCGACTTTAATTTTCATACTCGGCTTGATCCTATTAGGCGTTCATTGCGCCTATCGGTTCATGATCGGCGGCTCCAAGCCGACTGGAAGCCATTGGGTTACCGGGATCGTGCTTCTGGGTGGTCTGATTCTGAACGGGATTGCGACCAGCATGGCGACTAAGGGAATCCTCATCTGTCTGCTTCCTTTGCTTTCGTTTTGGGTCCTTATGTTCTTCGGGAAGAAACATTTACCCAATGGTGGCGATTGGATTGCGATGATTGCTATCGGCATTTCACTTTGTCTCTCCTATTCTGTGTATCACGATGCGATCACAGCTTATGAAAATGGAGAAGAGTTTTTCTACCATGAGGCGGAGGGAAACATCCCGGCATTGGAATGGATCTCGTTCACGAATCCCGAGACTGGCGAGCGCACCCCCTGGAAACTCGGCTTCTGGATCGACAGCCTGACCGCCATCATGCTGATGGTGGTAGCCGGTGTCAGCTTCTTGGTCCACCTCTTCTCCCTCGGGTATATGAAAGGCGAGGAGAATTACAGCCGATATTTCGGGTACTTGGGCATTTTTTCGTTTTCGAT
>JAJDBZ010000645.1 GCA_029261095.1 Candidatus Omnitrophota bacterium
TCAAAAATCGGCAAAAACAGTCGACTCAGCCGATGGCTTAGTTAAATTTGTTAGGAATAGGTCGCAATGAGAAGATATTTGTTAATGAGATTTTTATTTCCATGGATTCCAGTCTATCTGATATTTTGTGGGTGTTCTCAAAAACTGATGCCGACTCCGGCCATTTATCGTGAAGGTCTCAGGGATCCCTTTGCGAACGTTCACCAAAGCGATCGAACACCCGATTTCAATATCTATTACGTGACGGACCGTGAGCCCTCCGGTACAAGTGACCCTGAGACCTTCTATTCGAGCGACCGAAGTTCTTCACTCTTCGCAGGAACCGCGAATGTCCGTATCGGCGACGAGGATACAAGCTGGACAGAACTCTGCCGCCTGTCGCGTCAGGAGAAGAGACGGCGGAACCCGAAGGTGAGTGTAACGGGGCTTCGTGAATATGGAGTCTTGTGGGAACATGAACTACCGAAGGATCCCGAGTATCCGAGCCAGTTTCCATCCGAAGGCTTGCAGGGCAAGGCAGGGCAAAAATTCCTGACCGATATCAACCAACGATTGGGCCAGTTTGATCGGAAGAATATTTATGTTTTCGTTCATGGATTCAACACTGCTTTCGAGTCCAACCTGGGCCTGGCCGCTCAGTTGTGGCACTACATGGGAAAGGACGGAGTTTTCCTAATTTATGCCTGGCCTTCGAAAGACCGTCTTCTGGATTACACGGTCGACAAAGGCAACGCCGAATATTCAACTCGTAACTTCCGACTTCTTTTGAAGTATCTTTCCGATAACTCGATCGCCGACGAGATTCACCTGATCGGACACAGCGCGGGTTCGCCACTGGTAGTGGGGGCGATAACGCAGATCAGCCTGCTCCATTATGACGAAAGTCCCGAATCGATCCGAAACGAATGGAAAATCGGAAAGATGGTGCTCGCGGCTCCCGATATGGATTTCGAAGTCTTTGTCAATCACATTTTGGATGGCAGTCGACGCATTCCTGAATCCTCAACCATATATGGATCGACGAATGATCGCGCCCTTGGCCTCTCGGGAAAAATATTTGAAATGGTACGTGTGGGTAGCGCTATCAAGGCTTTGAAGCCTGAACAACTGGAGATGATGAGAGGGTCAAAAAGGTACCACTCCGTGGATGTCACTCCGGCGGAACAGAAGTATCCGGAGTTCTTAGGTCACAGTTATTTTCACAAGAACCCATGGGTTAGCTCTGATATGTTTACCTTCTTGAAAGGGACAACAGAACCTGAAGATCGAGGATTGATTACACCCAATGGGGCACTCTGGACCTTTTCGCCCGACTATAGTGAGAGAATTCGTGATTACCCAATGACCACGGTCCGTTCAGAATACGAAAATCCTTCCCCGATTTCGGACCCACCCCCCATCCCCTCTTCCGGAACAACCACCGGAGATTGGCCGATTCGTGAAATTGAAAACGAACCTATTTCAAATGAATAGTGATTTCTAATCGACCAGCCTTGCTGAACGTGGTATCTATTCACATCGCCCCATCCGATTCGAGGTGTGGTGTTAATTCAATGCATTAGGACATGAGGTGGACTCCATCATGCTGAACAGAACATTAATCACTTTAATCGCCTTAGTGGGCCTGGGTACTGAAATAAGTCATGGCGCCTCGATCGACATTGGGTCCAGGCTGGAATTATTGGTGGACCATCACCTAGTCGAGGAACTCCAAAACACGGAACTGCGCCTCCATTCTCCTATCCCCAGAGAGGTGGTCATCGTGCACGATGAACCCTGGGAGGGAAATGCATGCGGCTACCACACCGTCTTTCGGGATGGTGATATTTACCGGATGTATTATCGAGGGCACGAGTACACGGTAAAGGAAGACAGCTTTGGAGGAGCACATCGAGAGGTTGTGTGTTATGCCGAGAGCCCAGATGGGATTCACTGGGACAAACCGGAATTGGGGTTGGTCGATTATGAAGGTTCGAAAGCGAATAATATTATCTGGGAGGGGACTGGCTCGCATAATTTCACCCCGTTCATCGACACGAATCCTGAGTGCAAGCCAGATGAGAGATACAAGGCTCTGGGTGGGATAGGTGATGGTCTATACATCTTTCAATCCGCGGATGGGATTCATTGGAGGCTGATTCACGAGAAACCGGTCATTACCGAGGGAGCCTTCGATTCACAAAATGTAGGTTTCTGGGATGCATCTCGGAATCGATACTCTGCCTATTTTCGGACCTTTACCGAAGTGGGCGAACGAAGGGTCCGATCGATTGCGATGACCACCTCTTCAGATTTTGTGAATTGGGAAACTCCTATCCCACTCGAATATCCGGGAGCTCCTCTTGAACAACTCTATACCAACCAGGTCATTCCTTATTACCGGGCTCCCCACATTCTGATGGGATTTCCCACTCGATATGTGGACCGTCCTCTTTCCAATCATGTAGAGACTGTACCTCCGGTCGAACTTCGATCTCTTTTGCTCAAGTCCTATCAACGATGTGGGACCGACTTGACTGATGGTGTTTTCATGACCAGTCGAGATGGCCTGAAGTTCCATCGTTGGGGTGAAGCTTTTGTCAGACCGGGGCCACAGGAGATGGGTAACTGGATTTATGGCGACATGTACCAGAACTGGGGGATGGTAGAAACAAAATGGGACCCTGGGATTCCTCTGGAAGAGTTAGATGACTCTGATGTGCCCAGCGAATTGTCGATCTATTTGAGCGAAGGGGGTTGGCGGAACGGAGAAACCCGAGAAAGAAGATACACCTTGAGAATTGATGGGTTCGTCTCGGTCCGGGCGCCCCGGTCAGGAGGGGAAATGCTCACGAAGCCCATCACCTTTTCAGGCGACCGCTTGGCGATCAACTATTCAACCTCCGCCGCGGGGGGTATCCGTGTGGAGTTGCAGGATGTCAACGGTTCTCCCTTGGAAGGGTTTTCGCTTTCGGATTGCCCCCCGATCTACGGAGACACTATTCATCAAACGGTTCACTGGAAAGGTGGGCCAGATCTAGGCGGTCTGAAAGGCCGTGCTATTCGTGTTCGATTTGAAATGAAGGACGCGGATTT
>JAJDBZ010000646.1 GCA_029261095.1 Candidatus Omnitrophota bacterium
GCGGGAAGATCCCAAGGGGTCCTCGAGGTGATGAGGTTCTTGTCGACCACCACTTCCTTGTCCACCCACTTGGCCCCGGCATTGACCACATCGTCTTTGATGGCTTTGTAACAGGTCACAGTCCGGCCTTTCAAAATTCCCGCAGAGGCGGGGACCCATCCGGCATGGCAGATGGAGGCCACCAGTTTCCCCGACTTGTCCATGTCTTTGACAAACTTCAGGACCTGTGGGGAAAGACGAAGGAAATCGGGGGCCCAGCCGCCCGGGACGATGACACCGTCATAGGCGCTGGCACGGACTTTGTCGATGGTGGTTTTGCATTGGATGGGGTATCCATATTTCCCTTTGTAATCCTTCTGATTCACCCCAATGGGAACCACATCGAAACCAGCTTCAAGGAGTCGGAGGTAGGGGTACCAGACCTCCATGTCCTGGTAGTCCTTCTCAATCAGGATGGCGATTTTCTTGGCCTTTTTTTTGGGTGGCATCGGGGTTCTCCTCTTGGTGTAATTCCTCGGTTATTTCTCGATCACAAAATCGTCTCGAACATTGCCTTCTTGGTCGTAAGCGCGATAGACCAGTTTGTCTCCATGAATCAGGATATCCAACACCTGGTAAGTGGAAACTTTGGTCATTCCGAATTCGGTGTAGTCAAAGTCGCCCTGATCATAGAATTTGGTTCCTGATACGGAAACAATGTAGATCGTGCCATCTGCGGCGGTCTCGACCCGCTTCTGATCGTACATCGGGTAAGTTCTGAGATAAGCGTGATCATGCCCCTGAAGCGCGACATCCACATGATACTTGTCGAAGAGGTCCCCCCAGAGTTTTCGAATCTCGGGGTTATCCCGTCGAGCCCCGGAGGAATATGCGGGATGGTGATAGACCACGAATTTCCAGGTCTTCTCGGTGTTCTTCAATTGCTCTTCCAGCCATTCGGTCTGTGTCTCGGGTTCCAAGTTTGAATCGAGAACAATGAAAACTGCGTTGCTGTATTCCACCACATACGATTTTTCTTCGGTTATGTTCTTGGATCCATTCAGTGGAAGGGAGAAATGCTCAAGATAGAGTTCGCAATCGCCTCCATGGTATTCGTGGTTGCCCGGACAAGGGACAATCTGACGGTGATCGAGGACCCCTTCGGCGTTCTCGAAATAGGTGTCCCAGTCATCACGGTGCGCTCCACGATTAACCAAGTCACCCGCCATGACATAGAAAGCGGCATCGGGGTGCGCGATATAAGATTTCTGAATCAGGCTCCCCCACCGTTCGAGACCGTTCTGAGCATCTCCCATATAGAAAAAGGAAAACGGTTCGTTTCCATCGGGAGCGGTTTTGAATTCCTTGATCTCGGACCACCCCTCGTTGGAACCATCGCCGACTGCGTAAACATATTCGGTGTCCGGTTCCAGCTCCCGCAGGGTCGCGGTGTGTCGGTGATTGATGGAATCATTGACCACGTAGATGTCTTCGATTCGGGTTGTTTCCGCATCGACAGTTTTAGGTTCTTTCTGGAAGAAGTTATTGTGATCCGATTTTTTTTGGTACATCACCGACCCTTTGGTCACCGCAGGGCTGGTTCTCCATTGAATGGTCTGAGTGGTCTTTGGGTCCTCGCTCCAAGTCAGCGACACATGATCGGGCTCGGGGCTGGATGGATAGGGTGTGAGACGAAAGACACCGGCTAACCGAGCGGCGTCTTTGTTATCGTCCGTTCCTCGAACCAGGGTCTGTCCCTCAAGTTCTTTGGGCACTTCCTCGAGGTGGTGCCAATCATCGAAGTAGGCCATGTCTCCGACCTTAAACTCTCCTAAGGTATGATAGGCGGGATAAATTTCAGTGACTTCAACCACATCACCGGACTTTTGAGGAGCAAGAGAAACGAAATAACCCTCCCCAGATGTGAAGAGGCTGCTAACTCCAAGGCCGATCTCTCCCGCATCGTATTCGCGTTGCCAGACGGTGTATTCTTTTTCGTCATAAATAACGACGAAATCGGTCTTTTTGAAATCCCCCCCTGTCAGCCAAAAGGGGTCTTCACGGAGTCGGCGGTGCTGCATCACGGAAACGACCACGGGAACATTGACTTTGAAGCGGAGGAATTGGGTGGAAAGACTCTCCTTGTCCTGGTCAGTCACGAAATCCCAGACCTCATCCGGCCCGAGCATTTCGAGGGCTTCGGGGGTGTGCTGCTTTTTCATCCGGTCGATGATTCCGGCCACGGTATCATGGACAGAAGGAACGCCGTTGTGGCCAAAGACCTGGACGGAGTAGATGAGTAGAATGACTACAATTCCCTGCTTGATAAAAAGTTTCATGGATATCTCCTGATTGAAGTCGATGACGACGCTGTTACCCCGAATGACTGTTGTGTAGGGGGTGAAACTCTGGACCCAGCCTGTTTGCATCCAATCACAAAAGTGGGTTCTTTGTCTTCAGGGGGAAACCTTGCCATAAAACAAAGAACGGAAGAACCCGTCCCAAAGTGCCGATATTCGGAGGTGTGGACCTAGCACCCCGGGTTAAGATTTCTTAGAATGGCGAGGGGCCCAAATAGACTGGGCGTTCACCTAGGTGCAATCATTCGGGGGTCGGTCCTCCGTCATTTTTTATAAAGGAGATGGAGAATCCTTGCGGTCTAAATCACTCACAATCTTAGCCTGGTTGCTGCTGTTCCCGACTTATGGGGGCAATGCCGATCCGATTCCAACGCTTGAGGTCCCGCAAAAGCGGGTAAATCCGCTCTTGTTGGAAGCCAAATTTCAGGAAGCCTACAGCATCCTTGAAAACCGATACATCGACCGAATCCAAAGCAGTACGGTCATGATCTACGGATTCAAGGAGATGCTGAAAATTCCAGGTCTGGAAGGATTGGCGTACAAGGATCTTGTCCCGCCGACCCAGCGTCTGGGTTCGAGGCGAGATGATTTTCATGCATTCAGAGGGGCTCTCCAAAATATCCGTCAGAAAGCCAACCCCGAAACTGACCTTAATGGGATCTTGAACGACCTGATCGAAGCAATGATCCGTGGAATGGTCAGCGGTCTGGATGACCCTTACAGCGCTTACTTGGCGCCGGAAAAAAACCGTGAACTTCAGGAGTACCTGACCGGAGTGACAAAGAGTTTTGCCGGAATAGGAATACGTTTCGAATTTAAGGAAGGGAAATGCAAGGTGGTGGCCCCGATTCCGGACACGCCTGCCTACCGAGCAGGGATCAGGCCCGGAGATGTGATCGCCTTGGTGGATGGTGGAGAAATCACCACCGAAGACGAAGCCCGTGAAAAGATGATGGGCGAACCTGGGACACAGGTGGTGCTCACAGTCGAAAGGGTGAACGTCCCTGAACCACTGAATTACTCCTTGATTCGGGAGTCGATCATTCAACCTGAACTCGAAAAGATCATGCTACCCGGCGAAGTGGGGTATGTGCGGATCAACAGTTTTAATGAACACAGCGGGGAGACTCTTCTCGAAAACCTGCGATACCTTGAAACGTTTGGGATGAAGAAGTGCCTGCTCGACCTGCGTCAGAATGCCGGGGGACTATTAAAAACAGCGGTTGAGGTTTCCGACATTTTCCTCCCACGCGGGAGCATGGTAACAAGAACCCAGGGTCGGGCACCGGATACGATTCGCGATCACCGAACAAGACGAAACCTCCCGTACACAAGAATTCCCTTGGTGATCCTGGTCGACCATTACACCGCCAGCGCCGCCGAGATTGTGACCGGCGCGGTCCGCGACAATCGGAGAGGGAAGATTGTGGGGGATAAGACTTTTGGAAAAGGAACAGTTCAAGAGGTCCGCCAATTGGATGACAATTCAGCCATCAAACTGACTGTTGCGCAATACTTGACGCCCTCGGGTGAAAGCATCCAT
>JAJDBZ010000647.1 GCA_029261095.1 Candidatus Omnitrophota bacterium
GTCTTTTGGCGAATGCCGAGGAGTCGAAGAAAATTTTCACCGACTCGCCTTTCGTTCCTCAATCAGAGTCTCTGAAATACCACCTCCTGGAATCACTAACCTTAAAGCCGGAGATTTCCAGGAAGGCTCGTTGGGTGCGGACTTGCCGACCGGATGAATGGTGGCGATCGCCTTACCGTGACGGGTCACCTCAACGGTTTCGCCCATCTCGACTTTGGAAAAGAGTTCCGAGGCGTTTTTGCGGAAATCGGTGAAATTGACAGATTTCATGGGCGTTCCTCACCAGCGTTCTGTACATGAGTGTACAGGTTTAAGGCTGACTTTCCAAGTGACGGAATAGGATTGATTCGGGGAATTATACCACCGCTTCGTTAGGCGGATATCTTCCAATCTCTTGCAGAGCACCCCGTTCATCAAGCCGGCTCGGTTCATTGAAACCTAAAATTTGGACCGTTGCCTCACCGATAGGCGTTCGAGATAATATCGTGGCACCTTCCAGCAAAAAATGGTCGGACCACCGATCCGCTCGTGGGTTGAAAAATCGCGTAAACTCGCCGGTGGATGAAGCAATCGACCCGATGTCCGTTCCCTTTGAACGATTGCAGAAGGTGCATGCGTATGCCAAATTATCGAGAAGCGTCGCCCCTCCGTGTTTTTCTGCGATGATATGATCAACTTGGCATCCCAGAAACGTGTCGCTCTCATGAATGAGACAATACTCGCAAACAGAATTTGCCCTCGAATTGACGGATTGCCGAAGTTCCTGACTGACGTAACTCGTCATTTCGCACAAAGAGTCCGTGCCCGCGCTTTTGCGAGCCTCATCAAGTGTTCAAGTTGCGTATAATGGTCCAGCTCCGAGGATTCCTTGGGAGATAAGCCGGCTGTCTTTTCCTTGTGGATGAGATCCGCGACATAGTCTTTGGATTGCTGGGAGGGTTCGAAATGCGCAACAGAGTCCGGAGTGGTTCCAGAGGCAATAAACTCGATGATTTCGTCATAGGCTCGCATAATGATTACTTTATCACCCTGCCCGCACTCCGCCAATATCCTCACTCTAAAAGGTCTGATTGTTATTCTATTTTTAAATGTTAGGACGGAACCACAACCGATGGAACTCTCAAACTCGATCATCCTCTCGCTCGAATTTGGTGTTCATGCCTTTGATGAAACCTCTCATCTCGCTCATCGGTTTCAATGTGGTGTGCCTAGCACGGCTCTCCAGCGATTCATCGAACCATTTACTCAAAGCGCTTTTGGCTTCGGAGTGGGTCTTGGTTCGTCCCTCACGGATAGCCGCTTCGCCCCGAGCTATTCCTTCTAGGATCTTTTGCTTGTCCGATTTTTTACCACAATTCTTTCCCATGGTGATAATACTGGTACTCCAGGTTCTTAGGCGCAAGCCCCCATCACCGCACCCAACGCCAAAACTGATGCAACGAAGTCCCCGGAAATCTTTTTGCGAGTTGCTTCTTTAGCCCTGGAAATCCCCTCTGCAGCCTGAACCGAATCGCTTCCGGGCATTTTGAGTGCGCCGCCCAGGGGAACAGACCGAGGTAAACTTCCTCCGGCATTCCGATCACCTTTCCCTGGCTGAACCCCGCCTCCGAAAAGGTCTTTCTCACCCCGCGGATCGACACCGGTTTTTCATGCGCCTGCGGAGTCCACTTCCCGAAGGGCGCCCAAGTCTCTTTCTCGTACCCGCCGAAGCGTTCCATCCACACCTTCACCAGGCCGGCGATATTGCCGTAGTTGGGGGTCGAGATGAAAACCTCGCCTCCGGGCTTTAAGACACGTTGGAATTCTCGGGCCGCTTGGTCGGGATGGGGAAAGTGTTCGTAGGCATCGATACAAATCAATGAGTCGAAGGAATGATCGGAGAAGGGAAGGGACTCGGAGGATCCCAGCAGATCCGGGCCATGGGTCTCCCCCTCTTTTTTGGAGTGAACCAGGTCGACCCCGACATAGTCCGATCCTTTCGAGGTCAGATAATCCCGAAGCCAAGCCCGGCCGCAGCCGACCTCGAGAACCTTTCCTGGCTTGGATAGAAAGCTGAGTTCGTCCCAGATTTTTTGGAGGGGTTCGTAGAGATAATAATCGACACCGCCGAAGGGGGAGGAGACCATTTCGGGGTGATCCCGATAGAAAGTTCGGACGGCGTTGTGGTCGGTCAATGTTCCCAGGTGGTCTCAGGGTCTCCCGCGGAAACAGTCAACCAACGAGACAGCACGAAAAGATAATCGGAAAGACGGTTCAAAAAGGGGAGGACCGCATCCCCGATCGGTTCCTCATCGCGGAGGGACAGTGCATCGCGTTCGGCGCGACGGCAAATCGTTCGCGCCAGGTGGAGCGCAGCGACTGTCGGAGTCCCGGTCGGGAGAACAAAATCTTTCAGGGGGGGGAGCTCCTCGTTCAGCTCATCGATCTTGTGTTCCAGATCTTGAACATGACGGTCTTCGGTCACCGGCATCCCATCCCACCGATCTTCAATCCGCGTGGCGAGATCGCAGCCGACAGTGAACAGTAGATTCTGAAGGTAGGCTAATTCGCCGAACGCGAGATCCTTTTTATCGGAGGGTAGGTTGGATTTGTCCTCATTCAGGTGCGCCCGCGCGAGTCCCAACGCGGCGTTTAACTCGTCGACCGTTCCATAGGACTGGATACGCCGATGGTTCTTCGAGACACGCCCCTTTCCGACCAATCCGGTCGTGCCGTCATCGCCGCTTCGGGTATAGACTTTGGTGATGCGAAAACTTTCGTTCATAGAACTTGTACAAATCCAATGGAACCGCCGTTCCCCCTCCCCGCACCGCGGGGAGGGGGCTAGGGAGAGGGGTTAATATCCCAAATCCTTCAAACTCTCTTTATACACACCCGCCGACGAATGCAGTCCCTTTTTCTCGTCTTCGGATAGTTCGAGTTCGATCACTTTCTCCAACCCTTTTCGGCCCAACTGACACGGCACACCGACATAGACATCGTTGAGACCATACTCGCCTTCGAGGTAAGCGGAGCAGGGAAGAACGTGATGGGTGTCGTTCAGAACCGATGCCGCCATCTTCACCGAGGAGGCCGCTGGAGCGTAAAAAGCGCTTCCGGTTTTGAGCAGGTTCACAATCTCGCCACCCCCCTTTTTGGTCCGCTCGGAGATCGCGTCGATCCGGTCTTTTGGTATGAGTTCGGTAATGGGAACCCCGGAGACTGTGGTGTAACGAGGGAGCGGAACCATCGTATCGCCATGGCCACCCATCACCATTGCCTGGACATCGGTGACCGCGACCCCTAGTTCCATCGCGATGAAGGCCGCGCAGCGTGAGGAGTCCAGAACGCCGGCCTGTCCGATGACTCGTTCCTTCGGGAAACCGGTCACCTTAAAGGTGTGGTAGACCATCACATCGATCGGATTCGAAACTACGATCACCACCGCATCCGGCGCATGGGTCTTAATCGCTTCCGCGATCCCGCCGCAAATAGAGGCGTTTTTCTTGAGGAGATCGAGACGATCCATCCCTGGCTTTCTGGCGAGTCCGGCGGTCACGATGACCACATCGGAACCCTCGATGTCCTTGTAATCGTTCGTCCCTGTAATGGAGATGTCGGTCCCCAACGGGCTCCCACACTGGAGAATGTCCAGCGCCTTTCCTTGAGGCATCCCCTCGACAATATCGGTCAGGACAATATCCCCCAACCCCTGCTGAGCGGCGAACAGAGCGCAGCTCGCTCCCACATTCCCCGCGCCAATCACCGCGACTTTGTTTTGCATCTGAATCAATCCTCCAAGATCTGAAAAAAAATTGTATTTTGGGCTGAATCCCCGTGTGCTGGAAATCTGTCCAGCCACTCGCTGGAACGAGATTCCTATCTCGTTCCCACTTCCCGCGGAATCCCTTCCGCCTTCGAGGAGGCCGAGGTTAACACACCCGATTGGCGAGAACGACCGCTCTGACCTTACTAGCCATTGCCTTCCAGATATTCCCGAATCCACGCCGGATCTCGGCGGCAGTCCACGACGGCATAAATAGTCACTTCCTCGTCAGATTTCGTATAGTAGACAGCGAAAGGAAATCTTTGGCTGAGTGCTCGGTGAAAATCCCTGTATGCAACGAAGTGCATCCCACCCGTCAGACGGAGTTTTTCGATTTCAGCGCGGAGAGAAGATAAGAAATAATCGCCGACACCCTCTTCTTGCGATTCGTAGAACCACCACCCTTGCTCCAGGTCTCTCAACGCGGAGTCAAGGATTCGAAGCTTCATCGAGGCTTGGACCCCAACGCATTCTTGACCTGATCCCAATCGTGAATCGCTTCTCTTCCTTCTTCGACCGCTTTCCGACGCGAATCGAGCAGGGATTTGTGCCAATCCGGAACGGGGATTCCTTCCGTACGGGATCTCAAATCTTCCCAGAGGGCTTCCATAATCTGAAGTTTTTCATTCAATGGAAGGTTCTTGATTTCTGAAATCGTCATAAATTTTAGTATACCTCGCAAGGGAAACTCTACAACAGGGTCTTGGCGATTCCCCTCTACTTCACCACCAAATTCACCATTCGTCCCGGAACATAGATCTCCTTCACGATGGTTTTCCCCTCCGTGTGGCGCTGGATCTTCTCGGAGGCTTTTGCTGCCGCGAGGATTTCTTCTTTATCGGCGTCTTTGGGGACTTCGATGTTGTCGCGTAGTTTGCCCTGGACCTGGACGGGTAGCGTGATGGTCTCCTCCACAAGCAGGCTGGCGTCGTATTCCGGCCAGGCTTCGTAAGCCAACGTCGTTGAATGCCCGAGTAGCTCCCACATCTCCTCGGCGAGGTGTGGTGCGAAGGGGGCGAGGATGAGGACAAATTTTTCCATCTCCTCGCGACCCACTTTCTCGGCCTTGGTCGCAGCGTTGACGAACTCCATCATCCGCGAGATCGCGGTGTTGAACTGGAGTCCCTCGATATCCTCGGTCACCGCTTTGATCGCCCCATGAAGCACCTTCTTGGCTTCCGGATCGCCCTCGCCATCGTTGATCTTGTCGACCAAGTTGCCATCCCGATCCAGGAAGAGAGCGTAGACACGTTTCAGGAAGCGATAGACTCCCTGCACCCCCTCGTCGGTCCACGGTTTATCCCGTTCGAGCGGACCTAGAAACATCTCGTACAAACGGAGCGAGTCGGCCCCGTATTTCTCGACCACCTCGTCCGGGTTCACCACATTGAGCTTCGACTTGCCCATCTTCTCGACCTGAGTCTGGACCTCTTTGCCCGACTCCTTGTCGAACCATTTACCGTTCTTCTCTTCGACCGCATGGGGGTAATAATATTTTCCGTCGGCGTCTTGATAGGAGTAAGCCAAGATCTTTCCAATGCTGAAGAGCTTTTGGAAGGGCTCCTTTGTGGAAACATACCCTGCGTCAAAAAGCACCTTGTGCCAAAAGCGGGCATAAAGGAGATGTAACACCGCGTGTTCGGCGCCGCCGATGTACAGGTCGACCGGCATCCAATAATTCTCGACCTCCCTGGACCAAGCCTCGCCATCGTTGTGCGGGTCGCAGAAGCGGAGGTAATACCAGCAAGACCCCGCCCACTGCGGCATTGTGTTTGTCTCGCGCATCGCCGGTTTCCCGCTATCGGGGTCGGTGGTTTTGACCCATTCCTCGGCGCGGGCGAGTGGTGGGTTGCCATCCTCGGTCGGCTTGTATTCCTCGAGTTCGGGGAGGGTGAGCGGCAGGTCCGTCATTGGAATCGCTTTGACCGTGCCATCCTCCAGAGTGATGAGCGGAAAGGGCTCGCCCCAATAACGTTGCCGGGAGAAGAGCCAATCGCGCAGGCGATAGGTCACTGTTTCTTTCCCCTTGCCCTGCTCTTCCAGCCAAGCCGAGATCTTCTTCTTGGCGTCTGGAACGGCGAGTCCATCAATGAGTCCTGAATTCACCAGAACCCCATCGCCGGTGTAGGCTTCTTTCTCAATGTCTCCGCCACTGACCACCTCGATAATTTCGAGTCCAAACTTCTTGGCGAAGTCGTAGTCTCGCTCATCATGCGCCGGGACCGCCATGATGGCGCCATAACCGTATTCGGCCAGCACATAGTCGGCGGTCCAAATCGGCGTCTTCTTATCGTTGACCGGATTGATCGCATAAGCCCCGGTGAATACACCGGTCTTATCCTTCTCGGCGGCCATCCGGTCCTGCGCGCTCCGTTTCGCGGTCGCCTCGATATAGGCTCTTACTTCGTTCTTCTGTTCGTCCGAGGCGATTTGGAGAGTTAATGGATGATCAGGGGCAAGGACGCAGTAGGTCGCTCCGTAAAGCGTATCGGGCCGGGTCGTAAAAACTGTGAATTCGACATCGCTTCCTGCGACCCCAAAAATGACATCAGCCCCCTCGCTCTTGCCGATCCATTCCCGTTGCATCGTCTTGATCCCATCGGGCCAATCGAGATCATCGAGGTCCTCAATCAACCGTTCCGCGTAGGCGGTGATCTTCAGCATCCACTGTTTCATCATCCGCTTCTCGACCGGATCGCCGGTCTCGACATATTTCCCGTCTTTCACCTCTTCGTTGGCGAGGACCGTTCCCAGCGCCGGACACCAGTTTACCGGCGCCTCGGTCTGATAGGCGAGTCCGCGCTCGAAGAGAACCTGAAAGATCCACTGGGTCCATTTGTAATACTTCGGATCGGTCGTGCTGATCTCTCGATCCCAGTCGTAGGAAAAACCGATGGCCTGAAGCTGGCGACGAAAATTGTCGCAGTTCTTGGTCGTGATCGTCGCGGGATGTTCACCGGTGCGGACCGCGTGACGTTCCGCCGGCAATCCAAACGCATCCCACCCCATCGGATGGAGCACATTAAAACCCTTCATCCGCTTGTAGCGCGAGACAATATCGGTGGCGGTGTACCCCTCGGGGTGCCCGACATGAAGCCCATCGCCGCTAGGGTAAGGGAACATGTCCAGGACATAATATTTCGGTTTTTCCGATGGTTTTTCGGCGGCGAAGGTTTTATTCTCCAGCCAATAACTCTGCCACTTCTGTTCGATAGCCTGATGATTGTACTTCCCGGACGCCATTCCTAAAAAATCCTCCGTGATTCTTAAACTTCGGGGGGACTCCCACTGTTTTACACAATGGGGGGCAGGGGACGAGAACCAGGGGTCGCAAGTTGTTTCATAGCTGATTTCCACGACCCCCCCCCACTTCTTTTGGGGGTCATTTGTTTTCTTGACATCCCCTTAACCAAAGCGTAGTTTCCCTTGCATGCGATTGGCCGTCTCGGCTTCTTTTGTAGAGAGGGTGGAACAGCGGAACCCCATTGTACTCGCGCTCCCTGTGGGGAGCATCCCCGGTCCGTTGTGCCTATTTCCCGAGCGCCCGCTCGCTTCGAAATTCCCTCAAACTCTTTACACACTCTCTCACAACACCCGAAAAATTCACTTCGTCGTTAGATTAGAGCGAAGACCTGCAATCAAATATTCGATCCGGCACGGAGGACCGCTCGCGGCGACTGGATCGATATAAATTATTTATATGAAGGAGGACTCATGATGGTTGAGATTGCCCAAAAAAGAAATGTGGCTGTGGTGGCTCACCACGGCGCGGGAAAAACGAGTTTGATCGAGGCTGCGCTGTTTATGCTCGGGAAAATCGATCGGCTGGGAAAAACCGAAGATGGCAACACCTTTTCCGATTTTACCGACGAAGAGAAAGATCGAAAGGTCTCGATCCACTCTTCTTTAATTCACGCTGAGTACAAGAAACACAGCATCAACCTTCTAGACCTTCCGGGGTACGCCGATTTCATCGGGGAAGTAAAGAGTTGTCTCCATGCCTGCGGGGCAACCATGTTCGTCATCAATGCCACCTCCCCTGTTGAAGTCGAAACCGAAAAGGCCTGGGGTTATGCAGACGATTTCGATCTCGCTCGCATCGCTGTCGTGAATCAACTCGACAAAGAACGCGCCGATTTCGGCAATGCGGTCAGAGACCTTCAGGAAGCTTTCGGCAAACGGTGCGTTCCCATCCAGGTCCCCATTGGCAAGGAAGCCGATTTCAAAGGGGTCGTTGACCTCATTTCCATGAAAGCGGTCACCTTCGACGACCAAGGGAAGGCAAAAGTCTCCGATGAAATTCCCCCCGAATGCCAGGAACTCATTGACCAATACCGCGAGATGATGATGGATTGCGCCGCCGAGGTGGATGAATCGGTTATGGAGAAATACCTCGGAGGAGAGACTCTCACTCGCGAGGAAATGCTCGCAGGATTGAAAAAAGCCGTCTCCGCGAATTCATGTATCCCCATCCTTTGTTCCTCCGCCACACAAGGGATCGGTACGGAGCTCATCATGGATGCCATCGTTGACTTCCTCCCCTCCCCGATTCGACATGGCGAGATTCATGGTCACCGACCCGACTCCGATGAAGCGGTCACTTTGAAGGTAGCCAATGATTCCGATCTCTCGGCCTTGGCGTTCAAAACGAGGATCGATCCCCATGCCGGCCGTCTTTCTCTGGTTCGTGTTTGGACCGGAACCCTAAAACCCGATCAACCCGTCCTCAATGCAACCACCGGAGAGGTGGTCAAGTTTCATAATCTTCTTCAGATCAATGGGAAAGATCAGAAGAATATTCCCGAGGCCTGTGCGGGAGACATCATCGGAATTGCAAAGCACGACGATATTGGAACCGACGATTCGCTCTGCTCTCCCAGCAATCCGATTATTATTCCACCCACGGAATACCCTCCCCCGACCATCCAAATGGCGATCGAGGCAGAGGACAAAAAAGATGATGAAAAATTAGGAACCCATCTTCACAAGATTGAAGAGGAAGATCCCACATTCCACATCCGAAGAGATTCCGAGACCCACCAGACAGTCATCACAGGAATGGGTGAACTCCATTTGGACACTGTAGTGTATCACCTCAAGCATTACGCCAACGTCAATGTAAATCTGACCACACCCAAAGTAGCCTATCGGGAGACAGTTACTGGCCACGCGGAAGGGAGTTATCGCCATAAGAAACAGTCGGGCGGACGGGGTCAGTTCGGTGAGGTCCATCTCAAGATCGATCCAGGCCCACAAGGAACCGGATTCGAATTTGTCGATGCAATCGTTGGTGGGGTAGTTCCCGGAAAGTTTATTCCCGCTGTAGAAAAAGGGATTCGGGCTGCCATGGATCGTGGAATCCAGGGAGGTTTTCCGGTGGTGGATGTCAAAGTCACCCTCTTCGATGGGAAAGACCATGCGGTCGATTCCTCTGAAGCAGCGTTCAAGATGGCGGGGTCCATGTGTTTCCGGAACACCGCGCGAGAGGCGAAACCGATTCTTCTGGAGCCGATCGTTCGAGCCGAGATCACCGTTCCCGATGAATACATGGGAGATGCCATGTCCGATATCAGTGGAAAACGAGGAAAAGTGATGGGGATGGATGCATCAAATGGCCACCAGGTTATCAATGCTCAAGTCCCACTCGCTGAAATGTTCCGTTACTCCATCGACCTTCGTGCCATTACCCGAGGTCGAGGTTCATTTAAAATGGAAGTCGATCACTATGAACCGGTGCCTTCGGAGGTGGCCAATGAAATTATCGCCGCCGCAAAGGTGGAAGATGTCGAAGAATAACTCCTGCGTTGCATTGTACATTGATTCAAAAAAGGGGTGCGATTCATCGCACCCCTTTTGTTGTTAAACCTCACAAACCGGGTTCCTCTCAATATCTATTTGAGGGGTAGTTTGAGGTGGCGGACTTTGGATAAATGCTTCCGAAATTCAAAAAGCTTGAGGAAATAACTGTGTGTGGTCTCTTGAGCCCGCTTCTTTCGATCGCGGTTTTCATGATATGGGTTCGCTTGGTCCTTATCCAAAATTCTCCCTTTATAGGAATCCATAACCTGAAGAGCCATCGTATGAACGATTTGTTTCTTGAGCATTTCCGAATAGACAGGGAACCCTACCTCGATTCGCCATACTAGATTCCGTTCCATGAGATCTCCGGATCCGAGGAAGACTTTTTGGTCATTCCCTTTTCCGAAAATGTAAACTCGTTGATGTTCCAGATATCGGTCTAGAATCGAGATCGCACGGATGTTCTTGTGGGGCAGGGCAGCGTACGTGGTGCGGACTATTAAGTCGACAATCACACCCGCATCGGCCGCTTTATGCAGAGCTTTTAGGATTCGAGGATCTGTCAGGTGGTTCACCTTCAAGAAAATGTACCCGTCTTTCCCCTTCGCGGTCTCTGCAGCCATCAGATCAAGAAACTTCCTCCGTGAACGGAATGGGGAAACGATGAGGTGCTTGAATGAAGGCTTGGGTGATAGGGTCCGCTTCTTCTCATCTTCGAGGTACTCAAAAACACGCGCCACCTCTGAAGTAATCCGAGAGTCATGCGTCAACATCGAACTGTCCACATACAGGCGTCCGGTGTCTTCGTTAAAATTTCCTGTTGAGAGACAGGCGAATGTTTGATGTCTTCTTTGGATCAGGATCAACTTGCTGTGAACCTTCATCGGAGGGATGCCATAACTGACCACCACACCCTCTGTTGCTAATTTCTTTGCGATCGCGATGTTATGCTTTTCATCGAACCGTGCTTGCAGTTCGATCGACACGAATATCCTTTTCCCGTTTCTCGCCGCATTCAGTAGAGCGTTAACGACTTGAGAAGTTTTGGCTGCCCGATAGAGAGTCACTTTTATCTCGTCTACAAACGGATCGATTGCAGCCTCTCGGAGCAATCGGATGATGTGGTCAAAACTTTGGTAGGGGTAAGTGACTAATAAATCCTGATTCTCAATAACCTCCATAATAGGGGTGGTGTCATCATCGAGGACCCGGTGCTTCGAGGGCGACCTTTTTTCAAAATAGAGTTCCGGTCTCAACTCCGGAAATCTCATCAGGTCCTTCATGTTGTGGTATCGCCCACCCGGGATAAGCATGTCCTCGGCTGTAATCGACAGTTCACGGCAGAACATGACCAACATCTCGGGGGGCATGGCTTCATCGTAAACGAGTCGTGTTGGCCGACCCCCACGTCGCTGGTTCAGAACCCGCTCCATCTTTTTGATATAACTTTCAGAAAAATCGTTGTCGATATCGAGCTGAGCATCGCGCGAGATTTTCAACTCGTAGGCTTCGATGCGTTGATATTCGAAAATGTTAAAAATCCGGTCGAGCGAATAACGGATC
>JAJDBZ010000648.1 GCA_029261095.1 Candidatus Omnitrophota bacterium
GATGTGGGGGGATTGAATCGGTTGAAGGTATTGGCGATTCCGAGGGAATGGTTGGCGATGGAGTGAGGGGGGGGAATTCCCAATCTGGGATTTCCTTGAGACTCAGTCCCGACGGGTAGGAGGTTTCTCGTCTCTTTTGTCGATGACCTTTACCCCCTCGGGGATGATGACCTGCGCCCAATCGATTTTACTGCCCGGACCCAAATGAATCAGAACACTTGGTGGAAGTTGGTCGGGAGGTTGCTCATGAGTCCATGGGTTGGTGTAATGCTTGGTGAAGGCGCTAAACTCCCAATCCACCCGTACTTTTGAATCGTCAATCAATCCAAATAGCTTTTCCCGCATATCCACCACTACTTCTCGTGTTTCCGAATCGACCTCGGCGTACTCTTTAAGAATCTTATTTATCTCGTTTGTTCCTTCAGATCGGAAAAGGCATTGGTAATGACCACAGGCTCCAGGCTCTACGATGGCTAAACGGTGGGGTCTGTTTGCAATCTTTGCGACACCTTTCTGAAAAAGGGCGTCGTGAAGTTTCCTGTCCGAAGGGTCAATCAAGGTGAGGTCGTCCGAGAACGATGGCAGCGAGCCCAGCCCAACATTTAGGAAAATGAGAAAATGCCACTTGACACATTTGCGCATACGTGGAGAAAGCTTAATCCCACAGGGATTCCTAGGTCAAGTCGCCGGAGGAGTCAGTTGTCACAGAAGTTCTTGGTTTACCGGATTTGATGGAGGATGAGATCGACGAACTTAAGCAGATGCTGAAAGTATGTCAGTCAAATAAAGAGACTCCAGAAGAGTGAGCCCGATGAGATTCTCCCCGATATTGGCACATGAACCTCTCTTGGCTTGGGACTTGCACCACTGCGGACTCCTACGGAGCATGACGATGCTCGGGGGAGGCCGCGTATGCTTAAAGAACACACGACCCGACAGGTTTCCGGCGATCCGCGACGCAGGTGGTTCTTCGATGACTCAATGGACCTCATCGTATGGGTCGATGAGGACTCCACCATTCTAGGATTTCAGCTCTGCTACGAGTTCATGCGCGATGAGTTGGCTTTTACTTGGACAGCCGATTCGGGGTACTCGAATTCCAGGGTCGACACGGGTGAGGCTTCTCCTGAGAAGAATCTATCACCCATCCTTATTCGGGACAGACATTTCCCAAAAGAACGCGTTCTCAAAAGATTTCGCTCGTGCAGTACCGACCTCGATCAGGGAATTCGAAGACAGGTTTTAAGCCGATTGGCAGGTTACCCCGAACGCTGAATGCCGACATGGATGCCCACGCTTCTGATAAACGATTTGGAAACCAGGACCTACAATTGGTAGCGGAGGGGGGACTCGAACCCCCACGAGGTTGCCCTCAGCGGATTTTGAATCCGCCGCGTCTACCAATTCCACCACTCCGCCACGCGTCTGGAAAAGTACCTTGTCTCTCGAATCGGTTCAAGGGTTGCTTGTTTAGGGATACGACAAGGAGGAACCCGGTGCTGGGGACACCGGGTTCTGAGAACGGGTTGCGTGGTTTCTGAAAGTTCGGGAGTTATGCTCAATTATTTACCGTATTGGAACAGGCCGAGTTCGTGGTTTTCCAAGTCGATCACTCGGAATTTTATGATAGGTTTCTGCATTTGCTTCGACACATCTTGGCCGATGGCGCCGAGGTACCTGAGAAATGACTGCGGATCTTTTCCAGTCCAGTCGCCATCCCAAGGACCAAAGTTCTGACCGACCAACCTGACATCCACATAACGGTCCTTTTTGTTGACCTGAAAACGGAACTCAAGGACGCTTTGGGTGTCTGTATAGTATGTGTACGAACTTTTCAGTTTCGTCTCCATTTTCTGATTGCAGGGACAGGTTGCTTGGCCCGATTCGAGCGTTCCCGAGGTGGTCAGTGTGAAGGTGACGATGAAGAGCGAGATGTTCCGAATGATTTTTTGGGATTTAGTCTTAGCCATGATAGAGTTCCTCCCTACCCAAGGATTTGTTCGTCCGATGCATTGGATTGAAGCAGGGCACATGCCAATGACCGAGCCTTTTGTAATGAAACAGCGTGATCCGCAATTTTTCTTTACTTTATCGTTATTAGAAGTTGAGCCTTAGTGAAGCCTGACAGACAAGATTATCTCATAGGCGATTTATCATATCAAAATGTTATGAGAAATAAGGATTCTAATATCAGTTTGGTATTCTTCAGGGAGGGTGACCCGAACGAAAGGAGAGAATTTACTTTGTTAGCCCAAGAACAGCGGATAGTTTATCCCAACCACCGTTTCAGCCAGCCACCGGTCTCCGGTTGCCGTTCTTCCGTCAGAAGCAAAGGGCGTTTTCCTCGGTCGGGCGCTACGGTGGGATTTCTCACCCACGACAGAAGGGGTCCCGTCGCTGCTGACAGGGTATAGAACCTCTCAAAAACCGATCGAGAATTTTTTGCTCGGCGGTTGAGTTCGTCTGGATCCGACAGCGCCTCGATGAGGGTCGCCGAAAGGTGCTTTGGGTCTCGCGGTTCAACCAACCAACCTGCCCCATGCTTCTGAAGATCGGAGGCGATCTCGGGCCCTCGCGTGGAAATGGCTGGCAGCCCCACCCTCATCATTTCGGTGATTCTGTTTCGGGCGCCAATTTCGGTTTCATAGCATGGGATATCCAGAGTAACTCCGACATGGGCCGCGCGAAGGAGTCCATCGAATTCATCCCAGGGGAGCCAGCCGACAAAGTGGAAGCGGTCCTTGTGACGGCTTCCCTCCACTTGGTTCCTAAAAGTGGAAAAGGTTGTTTCGTTGTGACCATCCACCTGTCCGCCAGTCGATACGAAATGAAGGTTCTCATCTCGATCCATTGCTAATTCCATTCCCTCGAAAAGCGTGTCGGTGTCGAACTGATAGTTATAACACCCGACCCAAAGGGCGATGCGGACCTCTTCAGGAAGCGGGTCAAGGATTGCGGGTCGCACACCCGAGGGGGGCGGGTCTTCGCGAGCGTTGGGGATGACATGAACGAATTCGTACCCGCAGCTTTCGGGTCTGAGGCGGCCGATGGCTGCGAGTTCGCCAATCAAAGCGTACCTTTGTGGTCCGCTCGCCGAAGAGAAACAGTCGGCTCTCACGAGACAGGGAAGTTCGTCAGCCCATCCTTGGACAACAGACTCTTCATTATTCGTCAGATGGCCTCGGATCTGTACTTCACCCATGCCGAAACCGTTCATGTCCGCCCAAAAGGGGATCGGCAAATCGATCGCGGCAGCGCGAGCTGAGGGGAATGCATTGACCCCGATTAAAACTTCTGCACCAAAATCTTGAATCAAACTCTTCAGAAAAGCATCGTCCCGGAAGTGCATGATTTCTTCAACGGAGTCGAGACTGAACTCCCCTTCGGAAAACTTTCGGTGCTCGATGTCGTTGACCCGGACACCGTTCTCGGTCCGTGTAGGGCGGAAGGCGATGACATGGACTCGGTGACCGTCGGCGAGGAGGGACTTGGCGATATGCCATGTCCGATTCGAGGACGAATAGATATAGCTGTCCTGTTCGATGGGGAGGGGACCGGTTCCTAAAATGGCAATATTGGTCATCGATTCTTTCTATTCGTCT
>JAJDBZ010000649.1 GCA_029261095.1 Candidatus Omnitrophota bacterium
AACGGCGATGATTTTCGGGATGACTCCGGCGGGAATGAGATCGGGGGAGTAACCTTCCAGCGAACCACCATAAGCGATCCTGAGAGCGACAGCTTTGGCCGCATCCAGTGCACTTCCCCCCCCGAATCCGATTACGCAGTCATGATTGCTTCCGAGATATTGGTTGCTGGCATCGTCGATATTCTCCTCTGTCGGATTCGGTGACACTTCTCCATAGAGTCCCCATTCATATCGACCGGATTGGAGAGCCTTTTTTAACTTCTCAAAAGATGAAGTTTTTAACATTCCAGGGTCGGTCATGACGAGCGGGTTCCGAGACCCGATCAGATCTAGAGATTGGTTGATTCGCTGTACTTCACCAAGTCCAAATCGGACGGTAGTTGGGATAGAAAACTGGGTGTTGGGTAGTTGAGTCATAGTGATCGGAATTTTGTTCAATCGAGATGGAGATGCAAGAGGGAGGAAAGAGTGGTGAGCGGATATGAGATTTGGAGTGAAAATGCTGGAAATAAGCGGTAAGACTGGATGGGGTACAGTTGGTTTTGGGTGTCTTCGGGCCGGTTCTCCAGTCTCTTTTGGAAAGATCAGTGGTTTTGTATTGGGGTTGCCACACCTTGGGTTCGATGCGCCTGGCCGATGAGATCTCGAAGATTCGATTCGCCGTGCTGTTCGAGCCAAGCCTCTATCTCGTGAAGGACATCGGGCATCGCGGTCGGGTTCACAAAGTTGGCCGTTCCCACTTGGATCGCGGTAGCCCCTGCAAGGACAAATTCGATAGCATCCGTGCCATTGAAGATACCGCCCACTCCAACGATGGGGATCGAAACGGCTTCATAGAGAAGCCATACATACTTGAGCGCGACCGCCTTAATAGCGGGGCCGGATACGCCTCCAAACTTTGCACCCAGGACTGGGCGACGGGCTTCCGCATCGATGGTCATTCCACCGATCGTGTTGATCGCAACCAGGGCGTCGGCTCCCTCCCCTTCCGCAGCTTTCCCGAGTTCCCCTGGGTTGGGAACTGTCGGAGTCAGTTTCATCCAGAGGTCTTTCTGAGTGACTGCGCGCAATTCCCGTGTGATGTGTGCGACTCCCTCGACTGTGGTCCCGAACTCCAATCCTTTTTGAACATTCGGGCATGAGAGGTTGATTTCGAAACCATTGACCCGTTGGACCGGATCGAGAGCCTCGACGACCTGCAGGTACTCTTGGAGGTCATTCCCGACCACATTGACGACAACTGGGGGACTAAATTCCTGTAGGAAGGGGACTTTCTTTTCGATGAAGCCATCGATTCCAGGGTTTTGAAGGCCGATCGAATTGAGGAGAGCTCCCTTAAGTTCAACCATCCTTGGTGGGTGGTTCCCTGGACGCGGCAGGGGAGAAACGGCTTTACTCACAATCGCGCCCAAGTCATTGAGATCGATCAGCCCGGCATACTCTTGCCCGTATCCAAAGGTGCCGGAGGCTGGCATGATTGGATTTGAAAGATGTAGATTCCCAATGGAGACTGAGAGATCGACTCTGTTCATGTCCTCTCCCAAACCACTTGGTGGCCATCGACAACGGGGCCATCGATGCAAGACCGGATGAAGTCCCCTTCTGGGGTCTCATAGACACAGGCGAGACATGCACCGAGACCGCAACCCATCTGAACCTCCAGCGATGCGAAGAATGGGATGTTTTTTTTCTGGGCCAGCCGTGCCGCTTTTGCCATCATGATCCAGGGTCCGCAGGTGAAGACTTTGGTGTAGGTCTTCTCTTCCAGGAGGCGCGATGCGATATCGGTGCAAAAGCCCTGGTAACCGACTGAACCGTCATCTGAGGAGAGGTGGACCTGGATGGGGTTTTTAGAGTCGGAGAATCCCTCGATCCCCTGAACCTCAGCTCGAGAACGCACACCAAAGCAAAAATCTACCTGAGCCTCCTGAGACGCATCGTGACAACAGGCTACCAGAGGAGCCACCCCGACACCTCCTCCCACCATGAGGACCGAATCGCCCTTTTCGATACGGGGGAAGGTCGTCCCCAGAGGGCCAAGTGTGTCGACCTCATCTCCAGGTTGGAGGTGGTGGAGGATACGGCTACCAGAGCCGACCACGCGAATGAGGATAGCGGCTACACCTTGTCGAAAAGACTGAATGCTAAAGGGTCGCCTCAGGAGAGGATGTTCATCGGGGCTGACTTTCAGGTGGAGAAACATCCCGGGTTTGGGATCGAATCCCTCAGGGAATCCGACAAGGTTCAGGATAAATAAATCCTCAGTGAGAGTCTCCACCGACTCGACCCGGGTCTTAAAGACCCGGGCATTCTCCTGACAGTATCGGTGTTCGGTTGCGATCAAGCGAGAACCACCTCCGCTTTGGCGCCCTTAATTTTGGCCATGGCGTTGCGGGTGTCGACGATCAATTTGGCATTTTTCCCAACCAGGTCGTAATCGACTGAGTCGTGATCGGTCAGGATCAGAACAAGATCGCTCGACTTCAGAGTTTGTGGGTTCAAAGGTTTTGAAGAGAGGCCCAACTTGCCTTTCCGGACATCCGGATATTTCTTCACATAGGGATCGTGGTAAGAAACCTTGGCTCCCCATTCCTGAAGTTCCCAGATAATCTCGAGCGCGGGAGATTCACGGACATCGTCGACATTTTTCTTGTAGGCCACTCCGAGGACCAGGATTTTGGCTCCCGTCATTGCTTTCTTGTGGCGGTTGAGAGTGGAGAGTGTTTTATGAACTACATATTCGGGCATCGAGGTGTTCACTTCGCCTGCGAGTTCGATGAATTTGGTATTGTATCCATACTGGCGCGCTTTCCAGGTGAGATAAAAGGGATCGATCGGAATGCAGTGACCGCCAAGGCCGGGACCAGGGTAAAAGGCCTTGAACCCGAATGGCTTAGTACTGGCGGCTTGAATAACTTCCCAGATATTGATCCCCATTGCATCGGTCACCACTTTGAGTTCATTGACAAGAGCGATATTGACGGAACGATAAATGTTCTCAAGGAGTTTTGACATTTCAGCAACGCCCGGGCTCGAGACAGTGACCACATCATCGAATACCTCTTGATAGAATGCTTTCGCCAGCTGAAGACAGGACCGGGTTTGACCCCCCACAACCTTCGGAATTCGCTTGGCGGTGAAATCCGGATTGTTAGGATCTTCGCGCTCGGGTGAATACGCGAGGAAAAAATCTTTCCCCACTTTGAGACCCGATGTTTCAAGGATCGGCAATACCAATTCTTCGGTCGTTCCGGGATAGGTGGTGCTTTCAAGGATGATGAGCTGACCGGGTCGCAGGTATTCGGCAATCACCAAAGCGGTCTGCTCGACATATTGAAGATCCGGTTCGCGATTTTCATTAAGAGGAGTCGGAACACAGATGCTGATGGTATCGGCTTCGGCCAGCCGGCTAAAATCCGTGGTGGCTTGGAATCCACCTTTTAGCATTTCTTTGACTGACCGATTGGGGATATAGTTAATGTAACTCTGACCTTTGCTGAGTTTGGTTGTTTTTCGCTCATCGAGATCGTACCCCAACGATCGATACCCGGATTCGGTGAAGAGCATGGCTAGCGGGAGCCCAACATAGCCGAGTCCGACAACACCGGCCACAAGTGATTTCTCATCCAATTTCTTGATAAATTCTTTTTTTACTTCTGCGGACACTGATTATTCCTCCTTCGACCTTGGGTCGATCGCTCATTCAGTTGGAATCCATTCGAGGATGGATCTCTTCTATTGTCGGTATCCCCTGCGCTATTGTTTAGGTGCTCTCAATCCTTCAGTCTCAAAGAAAGCCAATCCAGGGTAACCCTTATGGCTTCATCGAGTTCTTCTGTGCTCTCTTCGAAAGGGTGTGCAGCGCCAAAAGTGTGAGTCCCACCCGGAATGATTTGAAGTTTTCTCAGCCCGCGGGGGGAGTAATCATGGAGAAGAGATCCCTCGGAAAATGAGACCGTCTCGTCCTCATCTCCATGTACGACCAAGAGTGGAATGCTCAATTGTGAGCAGGCGGACGAGATATCGTACTGTTGCTTATTCGCTTCGATATCATCAAGGATCGAAATATCCATCGGCATCTGTTGTCCTGTCCTCAGGTTGGGTATCTCAATCTTACCATCTCTTCGCCAGAGTTCCTTAATCTCCTCGGAGTAACGGTCTACTGAGGCGATGCCCGCCCAGGACATTAGTGTTCGGACTCCAGAGTATTTCGATCCGGCCAGGATCATCGGAGCGGCGCCTCTGGAATGACCCAGAATCACAATCCAATCGGAATCGAGGCGATCCCCGCCGGGTAGGTTTGGAATGGCATCCAGGACAGCGGTGAGATCTTCTATTTCCTTGGAAATGGTGTTCTTAGCGAAAAGATCGAGCCGGTCAAAATCCTGAGAATCCCCTTCGACACCGTTGTGAGAGAAATTGAATCGGATGGCGGCATATCCGGCTTCGCTCAGGCTCTCGGAAAGGACGGGGTGAAAACCCCAATCTTTAAAGCTCTTGAAACCGTGGCATTGCACTACGACCGGTATTGGAGTGCGGACCGGTTTCGTTGGTAGGTGTACATTTCCGGCTATTGTATCTCCGGATGGGTTCTTAATCTCGAATCTTTCCGCCATGGGTTTCCTTTGCCGGGGGCTCCTCGTCTGAAATTTAGCGATTGAGCCCCGTTTATACACCGAATCGCGGATTGTCTCACCCCCTCTCAGATGGGTGTTGGATTCAAAGATGTGGAGGGATTTGGTATCCTTGCACGACGTCGGGATGGATGATTGATTCTAGGATCCGAGGTTGATCGGACCCTGGTTGAAAGGGGAATGGAAATGAATACTCGAGAAATCTTCGAACTCCTCGAACTGCAGTTTGGGGGGAAAGGGCTGGAACTGTTTGGTCAGGAAGAATTGGGGGGTGATCCTTTCATAAAAATCCCTGCGGAATCCCTCGTCGAAGTCGCAAAGTTTCTCAAACACGATCCCCGCCTCGATTTTAAGATGTTCCACTGCCTGTCGGCTGTCGACTACGATGAGACCTTTGCGTCGGTTCTCCATCTTTATTCACTCCAACTCCGCCATAAAGTGGTCATTCGTACAGATTGTCCCCGTGAAACACCCACCATCCCTTCACTCGCGGAGGTATGGAAAGGCGCCAACTGGCATGAGCGCGAAAGTTACGACCTCATGGGAATCGTTTATGAGGGGCACCCGGACCTGAAACGAATTCTGCTTTCCGACGATTGGGAGGGACATCCTCTTCGGAAGGATTATGAGATGCCGGATGACACCCTCTTTCCCTGGGAGAATGAAGAACCGACGGTGTCACCGTCACCACCTGCGGGTCCCACTGTCCCTGGAGCCTCAGGTGGTCCGCTACAGCGACCCGAAACCAAGCCAACCGAAGGCGACAAGTGAACCCCTGTATGGCCCATGCCCAGGGTCAAAGGACAGCGGTTATTCATCATGGTCTAGCCACTTGGACGGACAATCCTGTAGACTGCACTTATGAGCATTGAAAGGATTGTTTCATCGGACTCAGTAGGTGTTGAAGAGGAAAGAGAGCAGATCTCTCTCCGACCCAAGTCTTTGCGGGAATACATCGGGCAGAAGCAACTCAAGGAAAACCTCTCTATCGCCTTAGAGGCCGCCAAGCAGCGTGATGAAGCAGTCGATCACATCCTTTTCCATGGTCCGCCGGGGCTTGGTAAGACCACCTTGGCCCATATCATCGCCAGTGAAATGGGCTCAGAGCTGGTCACCACCAGCGGTCCTTCACTTCAACAACCGACCGACCTTCTAGGGATTCTGACGAACCTCTCCGAAGGGGACATCCTCTTCATCGACGAAATCCACCGACTCTCAACTGTCATTGAGGAATACCTGTACCCCGCGATGGAAGATTTTGAAATTGATTTCGTAGTCGACAAGGGAGCATTCGCGAAGACGATCAAGATCCCGCTCAAACGGTTTACCCTAGTGGGCGCCACCACACGAGCGGGATATCTATCCGCGCCCTTGCGTGATCGATTCGGGTTATTCCAGCATCTCGATTTTTATGAACCGAATGATTTGGCAACGATTGTTACACGATCCGCAGGTATCCTGAACGTGGAGATCCAGACCCAGGGGGCGGATGAGATCGCCACGCGGTCACGGGGAACACCCCGTGTTGCCAATCGGTTGTTACGTCGGGTGCGCGATTACACTCAGGTCAAAGCGGATGGAAAGATTAATTCGGCAATCGCGAAGAAATCACTAGAAATGGAGGGTGTGGATGAACTCGGTTTGGACGATCTCGACCGAAAGTATCTTCGAACTATCCTCGAATTCTATCGAGGTGGCCCGGTGGGAATCGACGCGATTGGCGCAACATTGAACGAGGAGAGCGAAACCCTGGAGGATCTGGTGGAACCCTACCTGTTAAAAATCGGTTTCGTTCAAAGGACGAGTCGAGGGAGATGTGCAGGGCCAAGGGCTTGGGAACATCTCGGCATGTCTCCTCCAGAGATGAAAGAGCCAGAGGGTCCGAGTCTGTTTGACTCGACACCCTAGAAACACCATCCTTGTCATATGAAAATCTGTCTAGCTGCATCTGGTGGGGGACACCTCCGTCAGCTCGCCCAGCTCAAACCCTTTTATGAAAAGCATGATTCATTCCTGGTCACACAGCAAACACCCCTTGGGTTATCGCTCTCCAAGGAGATGCGGACTCACTTCGTTTCCGATATCGCACTGGGAAAAATCAAACGGAATCCGAAAGAGTGGATCGTTTTCGCAAGAAACCTCCTTCAATGCTATCGAATCCTCCGTGATGAAAAACCCGATCTCATTCTTAGTACCGGAGCAGGCCTCACATTTAACCTCTTGTGGCTGTCGCGAATCTATTCCATGAGATCTATTTTCGTCGAATCGATCGCGCATGTTTACACCCCGACAGCAACCGGAAGGACGATGATGAATCGTGTCGATGCCTACATCGTCCAGTGGGAAGACCTTCATCTTCTGTACCCACATTCCATTTTCGCTGGTCCGATTACCGCCACTGAAGAATCACAACCCGAAAGAACTCAGGAAGAAACTTTTGTCACAGTCGGCACACATGGACCGTTCCTGCGTCTTGTTGAAGAAGTCGAAAGACTGGCCTCTGAAGGTAAGATTCCTCGGCCTCTTGTCATCCAACACCCAGGAGAGGTGTCCGCACCTCATGCGGATCGAGTTTTCGAAGACTGTTCGGCAGATGAGTTTGAGGATCAATTGACTCGTTCGAATCTGGTGATCACCCATGCGGGAACGGGCTCGATTTTTTCTGCTCTCGAAGCAGGTTGCAAAACGATCGCTCTTCCACGCCTTTCGAAGCACAACGAACATTACGATGACCACCAAACCGAGATCCTTAAGAAACTGATGGAACTGGGGGCACTGCTCGGAAGCGACAATGTGGAGGACCTGGAATCATTGCTCGTGGAATCCAAGAAGTTCAGACAGAAGAACATTCGATATGATTCAAGTGTGATTGTTGAAAAAGTAGAAACGCTGGTTCGGACATGGTTCCCTGAGGAATAGAGAGCTTAGGTTGAGACGGGAGCTGGAATCTCCGCAGTCACCCTGGAGTTCTAGTTGGTGTCAGATTGGATGAGAATGAGAAATGAGATAAAAGAAACAACCGCAAAAATCTTCGCGTATCATCAGCGCACCAAACACCACTATCACGCTTATGCCCGAAGCTTGGGGTATCTCGATTGGGAAAATCAGCCAGATCCTTTCCGGAGATACAGTGGTGCAGAGAAGATCTTACTTCCATTTCGGGATCCGACCCAAGACGGTCTCCCATATGACCGGCTTTACGATTCGACGGTATGTGCACAATCCGAGGTCAACCGGGTTTCGATCGGTCATTTCTTTCAGTTCGCATTGGGACTTTCCGCCTGGAAGAAATTCCAGGGTTCTCGATGGGCACTGCGAATGAACCCATCAAGCGGCAATTTACATCCCACTGAAGGGTATGCGATTCTTCCAGTTGACGTCTTGGAGGGACCTGCGAAAGGCGGGATCGTGGGTCACTACCTTTCCGAGGATCATTCATTGGAAATCCGTACAAGTTTCGAACAGTCGGTTGGAATCGAGTTGATGAAGAGTTTCCCCGAGGGGAGTTTTTTGGTGGGCCTTTCCTCAATCCACTGGAGGGAAGCCTGGAAGTATGGTGAGCGGGCCTATCGATATTGCCAACATGATGTCGGTCATGCCTTCGCCGCGATGGTCCTTTCGGCTCGCATGTTGGGCTGGAGCCTGGTCCATCTGGAGAACGTGTCGGACGATGAGATCTCAACCCTATTGGGGATCAACCGAAAGGATGGATATCACCCGATGGAGGTGGAAGCACCGGATCTTTTGGCGGTGGTGCTTCCTGAAAGAGTTCCCAAGAATCTTCCTCCCAGTCTTTCAAGGGATGCGATAAACGAGATTGGCAAGGGAGAGTGGTTCGGCACAGCAAATCGATTGAGTGAGGAACACTACGATTGGCCTGTTATCGAAGAAGTCCATCGAGCAGTGAATAAACCTTCGACAACACTACCCCTTCTCACTCCCCCTTTCCCACCCCAAGCGGGCGAATCCATCGATTCCAGCAAGATCTCGCATGATATAGTCGCTCAGCGAAGAAGCGCTGTTGCAATGGATGGGAAAACCCTCCTCGACAGGGAGGTCTTCTATCAAATGATGGATCGTGTCATGCCACGAAAGGAGAATCCGGTTTGGGAATCCGCCATGTGGCCGCCTTGTATACATTTATGCCTCTTCGTTCATCATCGACTTCGGGGTATGGTTCCGGGTCTATATATGCTGATCCGGCGACCGGATATGTTCGAAACCTTTCGGGGGACTCTTCGAGAGGGATTCATTTGGGAACGGCCGGAGGGGTGTCCGGAAGAACTCCCATTGTTTCATTTGATGGAGGGGGATTGCCGGCAGATCGCGGGGCAAGTCAGCTGCGGCCAGTCAATCGCGGCCGAAGGAGTCTTTAGTTTGGGGATGATCGCGGACTTCGAACGGTCGATTGAGGAATTCGGTCCCTGGCACTATCGCCGATTGTTCTGGGAAACGGGTATGATCGGTCAGGTCCTCTACCTCGAAGCGGAAGCGGCGGGGATTCGAAGCACAGGCATTGGGTGTTTTTTTGACGATCCGGTTCATGAAGTCTTTGGGTTCACCGATCGGAGGTTTCAATCGTTGTATCACTTTACTGTGGGGGGAGCGGTGGATGACAACCGGCTACAAACCCAACCGCCCTACCCTCCCGAAAGGACATTTGAGTCTTGAAAGGAATCATCGTTTCGTTTCTCTCCACCATGCTTCTATCCGGCGGGTGGACCATTATTCCCTGCTTTGGAGAGGGTCCGGATGGAATCGCGCCGGCAGTCCAACCCGGCAAGGGTGACAAAGCAAAGGTAAGGAATTCACTTAAGAAACTCATTGATGATTTCAACTATGGCCCCGAAGATCGATGTGCAATTGTCATCGTGTCCAGCCAAAGACTGTACCTCCTCGAAGGACAGCAAGTCCGGAAAGTTTTCGCAGTTTCAACCTCAAAATATGGAGCAGGAAACAAAGCCAATAGCAACAAGACCCCCCTGGGTGTCCACCATGTTCAGGGAAAGTATGGAGAAGGTGCACCGCTAGGGACTGTTTTCAAGGCCAGGTCCAACACAGGGAGAATCGCTCAGATCCATGAAGAAGAGACCGATCTGGAGGAGGATCTCATTACAACACGGATTCTCCACCTGAAAGGATTGGAAGAGGGTGTCAACTCGGGTAAAGGAATCGATTCCTATGACCGGATGATTTATATCCACGGGACACCCGAGGAGGGATTGATTGGGACACCAGCTTCTCATGGGTGCATCCGTATGAAGAACGGGGAAGTCATCAATGTTTTCGGCTTCCTGAACACCCGCGGTTTGTTAGAAATCGTGAAGTGATAGACTTTCCAGCCAGAGCGTAAGACAAAACTTGGGAGAGTCGAGTCGATCAATTCGAACTGTTCTGGTTTGAATAACTCTTGCTCAATAAAGCGGATCAATCACTCTCCAGAGAAGGAGTTGCAGTGTTGAGTCACCCTATCTCCCGCGGGTCCTATCCGTTCGGTTCAAAAACTTCCAAAACCATCCGTTTTCGAAGAGAAACCACAGATTTGAGTAAGCCACATGGGTCAATTTCATATCAAGCAAGCCTGATCCAATATCCTACCGATATGAAAAGTCGGGAGTGAGGTGGCGGTCCAAGCTGAAAAACTAAGTTTCCGAATGATTTTTTTTATATAATTGATGTGGCATATAATCTGCGCTTTGTTTGAGTGATTTATAATGTCAAACAGAGCGCATTATGTCTTTGTGCTACTTGATGGTCCCGGTCAGGCTGCATGGAACACAGGCAAGCCTATACCCAGAGGGGTTAAACCGATCTCTCTCGGAGAGTGGCGACTGCCTGAGCGACGGAGGTCATGATGATATCTAACGATCAACCGAATTCTCACGAATCCCCTACCGATCCCGACCTTAAACAATCACCCGAACAGGAATTCAGACCGCTTCTGAAACGACCTTGTCCCGTCGGAGAGTTTGTTAGTTTGATTGACCGCGAATACCGTTATGTCTCCATCAACCTGAAACACGCTGAAGCCCAAGACATTTCGGTGGAAGATATCATAGGCAAAAAAGTCTCTGAAATTTGGGGTCCAGAAACTTTTGACGCCATGATTCAGAAACATATTGACGAATGCCATTCAGGAGATGTGGTTCATTATCAATCCTGGTTTGTATTCCCCAAAACCGGACAGAGATACTGGGAAGTCAGTTACTACCCCTATCGCGAAGAAGGGTTGGAAATTACCCACGCGATGGTAGTTACACGAGACCTCACCGAACAAAAGGTCTCAACAGAACTTTTGGATTTGGAGTCGAGCATACTCGGCCTGATAGTGCGGGGTTCGGTCCTGCACCAGACACTTTCAGCGTTACGAGAGAAGATTGCGGAAATGCTCCCGCTGAGCATTCCTATCATTCGAACTTACAATGCAAGAACAAATGCGCTGGAAATCAAAACACCTATACCCGAATTCTCCGATTGTGATCCTGTTTTCAGGCCGATTAGCGTGGAACCCTTAGGGGGACTCTCGGGCACCGCCGCGTATACAGGAGAGACAATCAATATTCAGGATCAGAGCGATCCAAACTGGCGAAGTGTCCAGATCACAAAGGGATCACCGCCCATTCAGCAGGCCATTGCTCAACCCTTCAAATCGAGCATGGGGAAACTGTTGGGAACAGTCGAATTTTACTACCCAGAAAATTGCCGATTCCAGGATTTTCACGAACAGGTTTTAGAGATCGCGACACGAGTCGCAAGTCTTGCGATCGAGAACCATGAAAACAAAGAAGAACAAGCCCGGCTGGGGAAAGCCATCGAACAAACTGGAGAATGTGTCATCCTGACCGGAACCGACGGAACGATTCAATATGTCAATCCCGCATTTGAGGCATGTACCGGATATTCGCGGGAAGAGAGTGTCGGGAGAAACGTTTCGATCCTCGACAGCGGCAAGCAGGGGTTCGAGTTTCACAGAATGTTCTTGAAAGTATTGCGAGATGGGGATGTATGGTCAGGGAGGTCAATCAATAAAAGGAAAGATGGAACGCTTTACGAGAACGAGGCCACAGTAACCCGGATGTGCGATAGTGAAGGCAAGACAACTTCTTTCGTTTTTGTCCAACGAGATGTCACCGACCGGGTGAATCTCGAGAATCAACTTCGCCACGCTCAGAAAATGGAAGCCGTCGGTCAGCTGGCTGGCGGCGTCGCGCACGATTTCAACAATATCCTTCAGGCGATATATGGTTCTGGAGAGTTACTCATGGAATCGACTTCTCCCGATACCCGCGCGCACATCAATGTCCAGCAGATCCTCCAATCGGCGGATCGCGGGGCGAAACTGGTTCGGCAACTTCTCAACCTGAGTAGAAGGAATGTATCCGAATTGAAGAGGGTGAACCTCGACAACCTCATTACCGATCTCATGAAGATGTTGAACCGAGTCATTCACGACCAAGTGGGAATTCATTTCAATCCCTCGACCAACCCGATGGATATCTGGGGAGATCCAGGACAAATCGAACAGGTCATCTTGAATCTCACGATGAACGCGAAAGACTCGATGGCCGGAGGTGGTCTTATTTCCATCAGCACCGAATTGGCCGCACCGATTCGTGGAATCCAGTATTATCCAGAAGAACCTGAACACAAGACCTATGTTAAATTGTCATTTACCGATACAGGACACGGTATTCCTGAACAGGTCAAACACCGGATCTTTGAACCGTTCTTCACTACCAAGGAGATCGGCAAGGGGACAGGTCTGGGCCTATCCATCGTATTCAGAATTCTCAAGGACCACCATGGATTCATTAGTTTCGATAGCGCTCCCGGTATTGGAACTCGGTTTGACATTTACTTCCCAATCGCGCCAGAGGGAACCCTTAGTGAGACCGGTCCGATTTCAAAGAGGAGCGACCAAAGGAACAAAGGGCATGGAGAGTTGATTCTTGTTGCGGAGGACGATATTCAAATTCTCCAACACACCAGCCAGCTTCTAAAGAATGCGGGCTACAAAGTTCTTGAAGCATCGAATGGACAAGAGGCGCTAGACCTCTACCAAATGAATTCCAAAGAAATCAAAGTGGCTGTCCTCGATGTTCGTATGCCCAGCTTCTCGGTAAAGG
>JAJDBZ010000650.1 GCA_029261095.1 Candidatus Omnitrophota bacterium
TGATCGCTCCCCTTCTCGTTTCACAACAGCTGATCCGACTTGATGTCCCGGTAATGATTGGAATTACTGTACTCGCGTATTTGCTTTGCGCCGATGGGTTGCTTGGGCGGTGGGATGGCCTTCTCCTCTTCTTGGGAAGTATCGCGTACACGGTTTTTGTAGTCTGGAACAGTCGCAAGGAATCTCAGATGTCACGGGAGAGAGATCCGTCGATGGAGTCCCCGACGAAGTCCGTCGATAAACCACCATCTTCCTGGAAAAATGTGGGGTTCATTGGAATCGGACTCGTGCTCCTCCTCGTGGGGTCGGGTTGGTTTATCGAGGGAGCCATAGATATCGCGCGTTGGATCGGTGTAAGTGAAATGGTAATCGGGTTAACGATCGTTGCCTTGGGAACCTCACTTCCAGAAGTGGCAACATCGATCATGGCAAGTATCCGAGGGGAACGGGATATCGCAGTGGGAAACGTGGTGGGCAGCAACATCTTTAATATTCTTTGTGTCTTGGGCCTTACCGGACTAGTTGCTCCGGAGGGAATCACGGTTCCCGATTCTGCACTCGGGTTCGATTTCCCGGTTACACTTGCGGTGGCGATCTCTTGCCTTCCGATCTTTGTCACCGGTTGTGTGATCGCGCGTTGGGAGGGATTTGTATTCCTCGGATATTATGGAGTCTATGTGGTATACCTCTTCCTTGAGGCGACTCAGCATGGAAGCTTAACTCTATTCAACGCCACCATGGTATGGTTTGTGTTGCCGATTACCACCCTCACTTTGGCGGTTGTGACGTTTCAGGCGGTGAACGTCAAGACTTCTTGATCTATCTCAATTCTGCCGGGAATGGAAGATACTATCGAGGATTCGGTAATGTCCTGGGAAAACCCGATTAGGCATGCAACATTGTGAAAGGCAAAGTTACCCGAATTGTGACTGCGACCTCAGCCCATTACATCATTGCCATCGATCTCGGGACCTCCGGCCCCAAGGTGGGACTCGTTTCGGATCGGGGTGAGGTGCTCGATCACGAGTTTGAGGAAACCCCACTCATCTTTCTCCCGAATGGTGGAGCGGAGGAGGACCCTGCTGTTTGGTGGGAGGCGATCGACCAGTGCGTTCGGAGACTTCTCGCCAAGCGGCTCGTTCCGACCGATCAGGTCAAGGCGATGGTATGTACCGGGCAATGGTCAGGAATTGTCGCGGTCGACCAAGATAGCAATCCCCTTATGAATGCCATCACTTGGCGGGACATGCGTGGTCAAACCTACACGAAAAAAGTTACCGGCGGCCCGGTTAGGATTGAGGGATATGGGATTGGTAAACTGATCAAATGGATTAGGCGGACGGGAGGCATTCCGAGCCACTCAGGTAAAGATTCAATTTCGCATATTCTCTTTATACAGAATGAGTATCCCGAGATCTATGATCAAACCTATAAATTCCTGGAACCAAAGGACTACTTGAACCTTCGTTTAACTGGATTGATTGCGGCATCCCACGATTCGATGGCACTTTGTTGGATTACCGATAACCGAGACATCTCAAATATTGGATACGACGACGATCTTATTAAGATGACGGGGATCGACCGCGCAAAACTTCCCGAACTCAAGCGCGCCATAGACATCCTCGGTCCCATCAAGACGGACCTCGCCCAAGAGTGGGGGTTATCCGATGATGTTCAGATCGTGATGGGCGCCCCTGATGTGCACTCCTCAACAATAGGCTCGGGGGCTGTTGAGGATTATGTCACTCATCTGTATGTAGGGACCTCTTCATGGATCACCTGCCATGTCCCTTTCAAAAAGACTGACATTTTCCACAACATTGGCGCCTTACCCGCAGCGATCCCGGGGAAGTATATGCTCACCAATGAACAAGAGTCGGCGGGAGCCTGTTTAACTTTCGCGAGGGATACGTTCCTGTCCAAGGAGCAAAGGGAGCAGGAGGGTGGCGGAAGCAGTGGATACGGAACACTGAACAGAATGGCGGCAGAAGCCCCCGCTGGCAGCAACAAGGTGATTTTCACCCCCTGGCTCTATGGGGAGAGAGCGCCCATCAGCGATCGCACCATCCGTGGCGGATTCCACAACCTCTCATTACAGACGACGCGTGAGTGCATGGTGCGGGCAGTTTTCGAGGGAGTGGCCTTCAATTCAAAGTGGCTACTGAATGCCGTTGAGAAATTCATCGGGCGAGAAGTCGAATTCATCATTATCGTGGGCGGAGGGGCAGTATCAGATTTCTGGTGCCAGATCTACGCAGATATACTAGACCGGGAGATTCAACAAATTGAGAACCCGATCGTGGCGAATATCCGTGGAGCCGCGTTCCTCGCCTCGGTGGCGTTCGGGCGAGTCACCTTTGACGAAGTTCATGGGCTTGTCCCAATGAGTAAGGTTTACCATCCCAATCCTGAGAATCGAGCGATCTATCGCGAACTGTTTCAGGAATTCGTCAATTTATATCGTGATGGGCGACGGATCTATTCCCGATTGAACAGAAGCGAGTAACCTGATGAAACAAATTCACTTTCGGTGAGGTGGCATGAACGTCAAAGAATGGTCCTTCAAACTTCTGGGGTTATTGAACCCAAAGGTCTTATCCGCAATCGAGAAATCCGCTCAGGCAATCCCTCAGGTCAAGGGAAAGATGGATAGTGAATTCGCTGAGATTGTCAAAGGGATGGAAGAATCGGCAAAGCCCTACAAGAACCGTTTTCAAACCTATTCCCACTTCCCCGAAGCCGGACGAAGCCGTGAAGAGATACTCAATGAGATGGAGGAGCTTAGGTCGCTGGAACAATCGCGTTGGGAGAGTGGGTACGCTTCCGGCGCGGTCTACCACGGAGACCCCGAGTTTGTTGAGTTCTTGAACAAAGCCTACTCACTCCACTCTCAATCCAACCCGCTCCATTTCGACCTTTGGCCGAGCGCGACCAAATTCGAAAGCGAGATCATTTCGATGACCGCCAACATGCTTGGGGCAAATGAAGAATCCGGTGATTCTAGTTCGCCAAAAGAGGTATGCGGATCTGTCAGTTCAGGAGGGACCGACAGTATCCTCTTGGCAATGAAAACCTATCGAGATTGGGCGATCAAAAAGAAAGGGATCGCCAAGCCTGAAATCATTGCTCCAACCACTGCACATGCAGCCTTCGACAAAGCAGCTGAGTATTTCGACATTAAACTGATTCGAGTGCCCGTGGGGAAGGATTTCCGAGCGGATGTGGAGGCCACCGTTCAGTCGATTAACAAGAACACGGCAGTCTTGGTGGGTTCAGCCGTTTCCTTTCCTCATGGAGTCATCGATCCGATTGAAGAACTTTCTGAATTGGCCCGCGAGCGTGGAATCGGTTTTCACACCGACGCTTGTCTGGGGGGATATGTTTTACCCTGGGCCAAAAAACTGGGTTATAGCGTTCCGGACTTCGATTTCAGTCTACCCGGAGTGACTTCCATATCGGTTGACACACACAAATTCGGATACGCGCCGAAGGGGACCTCGGTGGTTTTGTACCGAAATCCAGAACTTCGTGAACACCAGTTCTTCACGGTGACCGAATGGCCGGGTGGAATGTACTTATCGCCCACATTTGCTGGAAGTCGTGCAGGCGGACCGATCGCCGCCTGCTGGGCGGCCTTGTTGGCGACAGGTGAGAAGGGCTATTTGGATGCCACTAAACAGATTCTTGAGACTGGAACCAAGATTCGAAAAGGAATTGAGGAAATCCCTGAAGTCCAGGTTCTGGGAGATCCGCTCTGGGTCATCGCATTCGCCTCCAAGGATTATGACATTTATCAAATTATGGAATTAATGACCCAGAAAGGTTGGAGTTTGAACGGCCTCCACCATCCACCCTGTGTTCATATCTGCGTCACTCTCCGTCACACCCAGGCAGGGGTTGCCGACAAGTTTCTCGAAGACTTGCGATCTTCGGTGGCGCATGTCCGGGCCAATCCAGATGAAAAAACCGGGAGCGCTCCCATTTATGGGATGGCTGCAACTCTTCCCTTCCGTGGGGTGGTCAGCGATTTATTGAAAAAATATATGGAAGTTCTTTACAAGATATAGGTGGTAAAAAAGGTTCCATAACTTTTCGAATTGTCTGAATCGAAAGAATATCCAAATTGAGGAATAGCATTCGTCCCTATTCTGGGCTAAATTCGGTTCATTAACTCAACCATCGAATATTGCACAGCGAGAATCAATCAAGAGGTGTCTCGGTTGAGTCTGACCGGAACAAAGCATTTGTCCAATTGGTATTCAGTTTCTGTTCCAACCCAGGAGGAAGAAGAGATGATCAAAAGCATGCGCAACCTAAGGGGAGGACTGAACCAGGTATTGCTTCTAATCCTAATCACGCCCCTCTTCCTTTTTTCATGTGGAAAAGAAGAGGACTCACCTCAGGGGAAAGTGGTGCGCCCGGTAAAGATGGTGGAGGTCGGTGCCGCAGAATCAGGCGCCGTTCGCTCCTATCCGGGTAAGGTGGATGCAGTCCAGCAGGTTGATCTAGCCTTTCAGGTTCCAGGACCCATTGTGGACCTTCCGGTGAATGAGGGAGACTTGGTGGAAGCGGGTCAGGTAATCGCCCAAATACGTCAAGAGGATTATCAAACCGCACTTGAGAACGCTAAGAGTCAGCTCTCCACCGCACAGTCTGAACTTCAGGCAATGGAGCAAGGAGCGAGAACGGAAGACCGCGCGCGATTGGAAGCGGATCTTGAAGCAGCGCAGGCCAAATTCCATGAAGCCCAGGTTCAATTTAACAGGGCGAAGGAAATGCTTCGTGAGGAGGTTATTCCTCAATCGCGATTTGACACACAGGAAGCATCGTTCGAGGTCGCGAAATCAGACCTCAAATCGGCTCACCAAGCTCTTGCAATCGGGTTGGTGGGCGCACGCCCAGAGGATATCGCCGCGCAGACGGCCCAGATTCAATCCATCCAAGCAACGGTCGATCAAACTAAAATTGACCTGGCTGACACAACGCTAAATGCCCCTTTCACTGGAAGAGTTGCCAGAAAATATGTTGAGAATTTCCAGAATGTTCAAGATAAGGAACCGGTGATTAGCCTTCAAGATGTCAGCAGCGTCGAGGTGATTATTAATCTCCCGGAAACTGATGTGATCACGACGAAGAAAGAAAATATATCGGAGATCTCGGCGCATTTCGATGCAATCTCGGAGAGGAAGTTCGACCTAGAGGTCAAAGAATTCAGCACAGAGGCCGACGAGAAGACACAGACCTACAAGGTGACTCTTGTCATGCCCGCCCCGGAAGATGTCAACATACTCCCTGGAATGACCGCGAAAGTCTCCATCGATTATGGGACCCAAACCGCGGAAGGAGCAGCGGGTTTCAAAGTCCCCCTGGCCGCGGTTTTGAATGAAATCGAGAACAAGAACTTTCTTTGGAAGGTGGATCCCACATCGAAGGAGGTCAGCAAAATTCCTGTCGAACTGGGAACCATGACCGACGAGAGCGTTGTCATCACAAATGGAATTCAGTCTGGTGACCTCATCGCCACAGCCGGAGTACACCATCTGCGAGAAGGAATGAAAGTCAAACGTCTCAACCCACCCGCTCAAAACGAGGGGGATAAGGGTTGATGAACATCGCCGAATACTCCATTAAGAAGAGAACAATCACTCTAGTCCTGACCTTCCTCGCCTTCTTTGGAGGACTGAAATCCTATCAACAACTCGGACGTCTCGAGGACCCTGAGTTTACCATTAAGGATGCCCAAGTGGTCACGGCCTACCCGGGCGCCTCTGCCGAGGATGTTGAAAAAGAAGTCACCAATGTGATCGAAAAAGCCTGCCAGCAATTGGGGCAGCTGAAAGAGATTGAGTCCGTATCCTATCGCGGACTCTCCATTGTCACCCCGACCATCAAGGACAAATACGATAAGAGTTCCCTCCCCCAGGTTTGGGATGAATTGCGGCGGAAGATCAATGACACCCAGAAGGATCTCCCTCCTGGAGCGGGACCGAGCATGGTTAATGACGATTTCGGGGATGTTTATGGGATATACCTCGCCCTCACGGGCGACGGTTACACCTACCATGAGATCAAAGATTTCGCCGATTTCCTGCGCCGTGAACTCCTCCTCGTTCCAGATGTTAAACGGATCACATACTGGGGCGATCAGAAAGAAGCCATCTATATACAGATGCAGCGGGAGAAGATGGCGAATCTGGGGATCACGCAAGACCAAATCTACGACACTCTCGAATCCAAAAACCTGGCGGTCGATGGGGGTCGTGTAGAGGTCGACACATTCTTCGTGACGATTAACCCCACTGGAGAGTTCACGTCGGTCGATCAGTTTAAGACCCTATTGGTGAGCGAACCCGGTTCGGATCAACAGGTTTACCTGGGGGATATAGCTACCATCGATCGAGACTACATCGACCCTCCTACCAACATCTTGAGAACCAGCCGGAAGATCTTTTCCAGGGATGACTCGGTTCTGAATTGGAAGGAAGTAGATACAGTCGATCCGTCCGACTCCTCGCTGACCGTAACGCAAACCCTGGGGAACCCAGCGATCGCGATGGCGATTTCGACGGTCGATGGGGGTAATGTAGTCACCATGGGTCAGGCCCTCGAGAAACGGATTCAGGAACTGATCGGCCAAGCGCCGATTGGGATTGAATTTCAGATCATCTCTTACCAATCCGATTCGGTGGAAAAGGCAGTGAACAGCTTTGTCGTGAACCTGATCGAGGCAATCATCATTGTTGTCGTCGTGCTCATGATCTTCATGGGACTCAAGAGCGCCCTTCTGATCGGCGCGATTCTCTTCTTGACTATATGCGCATCATTCATCGTGATGGACGCGCAGGGGATTATGCTGGAAAGGATTTCTCTGGGGGCCCTCATCATTGCCTTGGGGATGCTTGTCGACAACGCCATTGTGGTCACCGACGGGATGAGGCTTCGTATCCAAAGAGGTGAAGACAAGATCAAGGTGGCCAGAGAGGTGGTTGGACAGAACCAGATGCCTCTGCTTGGGGCCACCTTTGTGGCGGTGTTGGCTTTTGGTGCGATCGGGTTGTCTCAGGATGGAACTGGCGAGTATTGCCGATCACTCTTTCAGGTGTTGCTCATATCGCTCCTTTTGAGCTGGCTTACAGCGGTGACTGTGACGCCCCTAGTATGTGCAGTGTTCTTCAAACCGAGTCCGAAATCGGAGTCCGGGAAAGAAGAAGATCCTTATGACAGTGCACTTTATCGAGGTTATCAGTGGCTTCTCGAGACCGCCATTCGGGTTCGCTGGATCACTGTAGCCTTTGTCTTGATCCTCTTTTTCTTCGCCCTCTACGGATTTGGTTTCCTCAAGAATTCGTTCTTTCCCCCTTCGACCCGACCTCAGTTCATGGTCGATGTCTGGCTTCCCGAGGGGACTCATATTCGTGAGACCGAAAAAGCCCTGGAGGGACTCGAAGAATATCTCTTGACCCTCGAGAACACCAAGGCGGTGGCCACTCATGTCGGAGGCGGCGCGGTCCGTTTCCTTCTCACCTACGCTCCGGAAAAGACAAATTCCGCTTATGCCCAATTGTTGGTTGATGTCTTCGATTACAAGCATCTCGATTCGATGCAGAAAGAGATCCAACATTGGATGGATTCGAACATGCCGGACGCCCTTGGGTACACAAACAAGTTCCGGCTTGGCCCCGGCGATGGTGGAAAGATCCAAGCGCGATTCAGCGGTCCCGACCCAACAACGTTGCGCCAAGTTGTTTATGAAGCCCTGGATATTATCAAGGATGACGGCGGAGCCCAGGGGCTTAGGCAAAATTGGAGGGAGAGAGTTCCCGT
>JAJDBZ010000066.1 GCA_029261095.1 Candidatus Omnitrophota bacterium
CCGCCAAAACCTTCAAGACTCCAAGAGATGGCTTCACGAACTCGAGGTCAACAACCGTCCGAATGACAGTCCCTCCGCGGCGCGATCGTTTTTGATGGAACAAAAGGATCGCACGGAATCGATCATTGACCGAGCCAATCAGGAATGCACCAACACCGACTCCGATCGATGCAGAGACCTCCTCGACCGTGCCCAGCTCCTATTCCAACAAGCCGATCAGATTATCCCCGCCGCACTTGAGCCGGTGTCGGCTCCAAGCCCCATGGTGGAGAACCGACTTCGCGATGCACGCCAGTTCCTCGATAAGGCTCAGACCGAACTTGATCAAATCCAGAGAGAGCTCACAGATGCGGAGAGACTCAATTCAGCTACAGTTTCGCGAATTCGAAATGTCGAGAATTTGATCCGCTATGGGAACGATCGTTTGCAAGACGCGGATATCCAAACCGATAACCTTCAACAAGGACAGAGCACACTGGTTCTCACTCTGCTCAGGCGCGCGAACGAACTTGCGCAATTGGCGATTCGTTCGAATATAGGATCCGATTTCCTACAGGACGATTTTCAAAATCGCAATAACCGTGTCAATGAAATTCGTCAGCAGGTCGAATCCATTACGGAGCAAGATGCCAACACCCTGCCGCAGTACAACCAAGGAATCGACCTTCAGAACCAAGCCATCGCGCAAGCGGATGCGGGGAACTATGAGATCGGTATTCAGCTCCTTTCTCAGGCATCCACGGCATTCAACAATGCCCTCGCCCAAGCCAATACCGCGATCGGCGGAGTGAATGCCAACGATGTTTACACCGATCTCAAGGGTAAGTTCGAGAACGATTATCAAGCCCTTGTTTCAGCCTCACCGAACGAAACGGCGGTTCGCGAGGCGTGTGTGCAAAAGATTGAACTCGCGCGCGGTCAGGCCGATCAAGCGGAACAGGCCTATGCGGCGGGGAATCTTCAACTGGCTCTCGATCTTCTGAATCAGGCGCAACAATCTCTTAGTGGGGCTAAAGCCTGTCTGGGTCAATCGAGTCTCAGAATTGTGGATGTCCTGAACCGCCTCCAAACTCAGTTCGACAAACGTTTGTCGCCGATGGAGGATGTGCCCGAAGCATCGGACGCCGCTACCGAAGTTTACCTAAAGGAGGCGAAAAGCCTCCGTCAACTTTCCGACGCTCAAGAATCTTCCGGGAACTACGAACAAGCGGTCCAGACCATCGGTCAAGCAATCAAGAATCTCGGAACAATGACGCGTCTGGCTGGAAACAGGACAAATCAATCAGATTTAGAACTCTTGAATTCGATTCAACAAAAGTATGATTCTCGAATCTCAAGAGTCCGAGATCTCTCCGAATCACGAGGCGAAATCCAATCTCTGGACTTATTGGACCAAGCGGACCGTTTACGGAGAAATTCCGAAGAGGCCTCAAATGCGGGAAATTACCGGTTAGGACTGACACAGATGGGCCAAGCCATCAGCCTCCTAGAACGCGCCGCGCTCGGATCTTAATCATGATTTTTCGCTACGGCCCCCCTTCCTTGGACAATTGAACGGTTCTGGAATACCTTTTTGGCATGGATCAAACTTTGAGTCGTGACGACGGGTTTGAAAAAATCTCAGTCATCCACCAGGCCCAATCGGAAACCCAGGCGGACATTTGGCTGGTTCGACCCACCAGGGGAGACACGGTTGTGCTGCGAGATTATTCAGGCCGCAAGAACTGGATCGTTCGTCGACTTTGCCGATGGGCTCTCAAGAGGGAAGTCAGAGTCCATCGTTTGTTACAGGGGATGGTTGGAATTCCTCATCTGATTCAAGTTTTGGATCGTGACCGCTACCTGATCGAATGGGTCGAGGGGAATCCACTCTCTTCCTACAAGAAGGTCGAAATGCCCGCCCCATTTTTCCAAGATCTCGAGTCGATTTTGTCCGAAATGCATAGTCGAAAGGTCGCCCACGGGGATTTGCGGAACAAGAACATCATGGTGACCCCGGATGGAAAACCAGTGGTCATCGATTTTTCGACTGCTTGGTGGGGAACCTCTCCGTGGCGAATTCCATTCTTTAAGTTTCTTCGAACCCTTGATTTGAGAAGACTCGCCAAGTCGAAGGAAAAATTTTGTCCATCAATGCTGACTGAGGCTGAAATCGAACTTCTCGCGCACACTCCCTGGTATCACCGCTTCGGTCGGCTTTACCGCCATGGCCTCTATCCAAAATGGAAGGAGCGAAGAGGAGGAAAGGGCGAATCCTAGTTTTCTTCAGAGAGGTTTCGAAGTTCTCCTTGTTCCTAAATGTCGAATTGGGTGATAAAGTAAGAATTCAGAAGCAGTTACGGTTCCTCCGAACAGAGGAACGGATGAGTGTCGCTAAGTTATGGGAACCATTTTTCACCAACCCACTCCTGTTGAAGATGATGGCCAAGGTTTCTTTTCAGAAATCAAAGGAAAGTTTTGGCGATCCCTCGAAAGTCACGACCGGTTTATACGATCGCTCGGTATGGCGACCCAACTTCTTCGTCAACCCTGGATCTGGCCCGACCGAAGGTTGCTCAGACGAATGGGAACGCTGGAGCGCCTTGGGCGCTGGAAGATTCAAGAGTGGAAAGACGATGTCTCAGTCAGAGCGGCCCGGCTGGATTTTTTTTCGGCCTTTCGGGATCTCGCCGGTCCGCGCCTGAAGCAGATTCCCGATTGGTCCGACCGGAGGAGACTCAACGCAATACTGGCGACCTTTGAATCCCATCTGGGGGTCCCCGACCCATTCTGCCGGCCAACTCGGGCGCGATTGGAATTGACTGACGCCTGCAACCTCAGATGCCCGATGTGTCCACAAGGGTTTTGGGATTGGAAACGAACCTACGCTGAAGAATGGTTACTGGACAGGGCCGCAGAGCTCTACCCTTGGATCTATGAGATCGATTTGACTTCGCTGGGAGAAACGATGCTCTCTCCCCATTTCAACCAATGCCTGGAGCGACTCGAACCGCACCTCCAGGTCCAATTCATTACCAACGGCCTCTTGGTGAATGACAAGAACGCCTTATTGCTCGCCAAGCACATCACCGAATTACACGTATCGATCGATGCCGCCAAGACTGAGACCTACCAAAAGATGCGCGAAGTGGAATCCTTTCCGAAAGTTGTGGAGAACAGCAAGCGGATTGTGAGATTCAAAGAGGAATTGGGGCGGGGGCTCCCTTATTTGGTGTTCAATTTTACAATCACTCAAAAGAACTTGGAGGACCTTCCGGATGTTATCCGACTGGCCGCGGATATTGGTTTTGACCGTGTTCACGCCAACTTCTTGTCAGTGTGGGTACCCTCGTTGAATCAGGATTCGGTCTATTGGATTCGCGAACGCGCCTGTGAGGTCCTCGACTATTGCGATGGCTTGGCCCAGGAACTCGGGGTCACTTTCTTGCATCCCCCGAAGCCTGTTCCAGAGCATGAGGAAGAATCGGATTTCCACAGATTTTGTGCAGAGGCCTGGGAGTTCATCCATTTGCGTGCAGAAGACAAGATCACCGTATGTTGCGTGGGAGCCGAAGAGTATCACGCCCCCCAAGGTGCGGACTGGGAAGCGATTTGGGATGGCCCGGCCTACCAGAATTTCCGCAAACGCGTCAACTTGCCCGATGAACAGGCCCCTCCCTTATGCCGGAGTTGCCTTTTCGGTCGCGATGTGAAACCTGGTCATCCTCGATACCATTTTCATGAACAAGCAGTTGCCGAACATATTCAAGCCAAGGTGATCGACCCCTTCAACCCATAGATTTTACCTCTCCAGTTTCCGCCTCATCCATTCTACGAACGTTTGATCTGTGATTCGACCATGCGTCCACACCCCTCAAAATCCTTCTTGAGCCGGAAGCACACCCAACCTAAATAAAACGATTAAGCCCTGAATTTTTTCGACTTTCCAAAAAGCGGATTCGCCCGTTGAAAATTCGACTTTTCACCGTAGAGGGGCGAACGTTTCCAATTTTCTCCTGTTTCGGCTAAACTAATTTGTTGGTTCGGGTCTCCCAGACTCGTTATGGATTGCAATCCCAATCGAATTTTAGATTGACGAACGATAGATTTACATTAGGTTTAACCGCTATGACTATGACTACTGACGACATTGATACCAAGGATGGCCTCATTGAGGCCTATCAAAACTTTATCAAGAAGCATGGGAAAAAAGAGGCAGAAGCGCTCCTGAATCGGTTCATCGATGACGCTCACACATCGGGTTTTTCCTCCCTGAAGACCTTCAACACACCCTACCTCAACAGCATCCCAATCGAAGACCAACCAGAGTTTCCGGGTGACAGGAAGATCGAAAGGCGAATCAAGAGTATTATCCGCTGGAATGCATTGGCCATGGTTGTTAGGGCAAATCGCGCTTCCAACGGTATCGGTGGCCACATCTCCAGCTTCGCCTCTTCCGCCACCTTATTCGAGATGGGGTTCAACCATTTCTTTAGAGCCAAGAACGAGAACCAACTCGGCGATTTAATCTTTTTCCAGGGTCATGCCGCACCAGGAATTTACTCACGCGCATATGTCGAGGGTCGGCTATCGGTAGAAAAACTCCGGAATTTCCGACGCGAACTGGCCGATGGGGGAGGTCTCTCTTCCTACCCGCATCCCTGGTTGATGCCCGATTTCTGGCAGTTTCCTTCTGTCAGCATGGGTCTGCCCCCGATCCAGGCGATCTATCAGGCCCGGTTCAATCAATACCTGCACGACCGTGGCATCCTCGATACCAGCGGATCCCGTGTGTGGGCCTTTGTGGGTGATGGGGAGATGGATGAACCCGAGTCCTTGGGCGCGCTCACGGTCGCCTCCCGAGAGCGCCTCGACAACTTGACCTTTGTGGTCAACTGCAATCTCCAGCGCTTGGATGGCCCTGTGCGCGGCAACGGTAAGGTGATCCAGGAGCTCGAATCGATCTATCGGGGTGCCGGTTGGAATGTACTCAAGGTCATTTGGGGAAGCGATTGGGACGACCTTCTGGCCCAAGATGAGGAAGGCTTATTGCTCAAGCGCATGGAAGAGACTCTCGACGGCCAGTACCAAAAATATTCGGTCGAATCTGGCGAGTTTATCCGTGAAGATTTCTTCGGGGTCGACCCCAAGCTGAAGGCGATGATCGATCATCTCAGCGATGAGGACCTTCAAAAGATGCGGCGCGGCGGTCACGATCCTGCGAAGGTCTACGCTGCCATGAATGCAGCGGTGAATCACTCGAACCAGCCGACAGTCATCTTAGCCAAAACCATCAAAGGATATGGTCTTGGTGAGGCTGGTGAGGGTCGCAATGTTTCCCACCAACAGAAGAAACTTAATGAAGAAGAACTTCGAGATTTCCGAGACAGGTTCAATATTCCCATCAGTGACGAAGAGATCGAGGACGCCCCCTTCTTCCGCCCCAAACCCGACTCTGAGGAAATGCAGTATCTCCAGGCCCGACGTGAAGCACTCGGAGGGTATGTTCCACAAAGGAAGTTTACTTTCAAACCGCTTGAATCGCCAACAAACGATACCTTCAAGCGCATACTCGCAGGTAGCCAAGGTCGAGGCGCATCGACGACCATGGCCTTCGGCCAAATCATCCAAACCCTTCTCCGAGACAAAAAGATCGGGAAGCAAATTGTTCCGATTGTTCCCGACGAAGCGCGGACCTTTGGGCTTGATGCATTGTTCCGTCAATACGGTATCTACAGTCACGTTGGACAGAACTACCAACCGGTCGATTTCCCTGGACTTCTCTATTATCGCGAAGCAACCGATGGCCAGCTCATCGAGGAGGGAATTAACGAAGCGGGTGCCATGTCGACATTCATTGCCGCCGGAACTTCCTACTCGAGTTTTGAAACGCCGATGATCCCGATGTTCATTTATTACTCGATGTTCGGTTTTCAACGAATCGGCGATCTGATCTGGGCAGCGGCAGACCAGCGGACCCGAGGGTTCCTGGTCGGAGCCACAGCGGGTCGCACGACTTTGGCGGGAGAAGGACTCCAGCATCAGGATGGCAGCAGCCATATCATCGCGAGTATGGTGCCGACGATTCAAGCCTATGATCCCGCCTATGCCTACGAACTCGCCATCATTATCCGTGATGGTATCGAGCGAATGTACAAGAACAATGAAGAGATCTTCTATTACCTCACTGTGGAGAATGAGAATTACGAACAACCTGCGATGCCAGAGGAAGAGGGAGTCGAGGAAGGCATCCTCAAGGGGATCTACAAACTTCAACCCGCAAAAGATTCTGAGGGTTCGATCCGGATTCACCTATTGGGTAGTGGCGCCATCATCAACGAAGTCCTAAGAGCCCAGTCGATTCTCCAAGAGAAATTCGGAGTTGCCGCCGATGTTTGGAATGTTACCAGCTTCAGCCTGCTGCAACGCGATGCGATCCAAGCCGAACGATGGAATCTGCTGCATCCCGATGACGAACCCAAAGTGCCATTCATCCAAGATGTTTTTAAAGATGATCCACTTCCCACTGTCACAGCAACGGACTATGTCCGGTTGAATGGCGAGATGATTGCACCCTGGATGAAGGATGATTATTTTGTCCTCGGAACGGATGGTTTCGGTCGCAGTGAGGCACGCGAAGACTTGCGTCGTTTCTTCGAGGTCGATGCTGAGTGTATCACGCTGGCTGCTCTGACCCGGCTGAAGAAACTTGGCAAGATCGATGGTTCGGTGCTATCTCAAGCGATCAACGACCTCGGGATCGACCCGGAGAAGGCTAATCCACTAACAAGCTGATCCACCAAATGGCTCATAGATTCTGTGGAGGGAATGGAAAGCGAAGAAGCAGATTCGTTTCATTCCCTCCACGTGCTTCATCTCGTCCACATTTCCGACCTGTGAAGGGTTCTCCTAAAATTTCAACACTAGAATCCCGTGTTTTACCAACCCGTTAATCATGAACCCCAGTCCGACAAAGGCGATTAACAAACTGGTGCATAAAGGAACAATCTGAACCAGCTTCGAATTTGGCGCGTACTTGTCGATCACTCCCCGACCTTTGACCACGGTGATCCCGACGGCCATGAGAGTCAGCGCCAGTCCGGTACTGAAGACGGTTATCAGATAAAGTCCCGTTAGGACTGCACCGCTAGTCAGTGCAATCATCATGACGAACAAGGCGCCCGGACAAGGCACGATTCCGCCTGTGATCCCAAGCATCAGTAAATTCCAAAAACTGACCTCTGTTGTTGGTTCATCATGGTGATGACTGTGACCGTGATCGTGTGAATGGTCATGATCGTGACTGTGGTCATGTCCATGCTCACCGGAGTGTTTATGGCTGTGAGTTTTTTCGTGTTTGTGCTCGTGCTCGTGCGAATGGTCATGGTCATGGTCATGCGAGTGGGAGTGACTCTCCTCATGACCGTGGTCATGTGAATGCGTATGCTTGTGCGCCTCCCCCTCGGAATGAGGGTGATGATGCTCGTGGTCCTGATCGTGAGTATGCGAATCGCCATGATCATGATGATGGTCATGGTTTTGAGGGTGCGCGTGAGACCCATCGGGAAGGTGAGTGTGACCTTCGCCAAACCCATGGGTGTGAAAAGTCGGGTCGGCGAGCTTTCCCTGGACATAATATTTGTAATATTTCAGGAACAACCACAACCCCATACAGAGGATCAAAAACCAAGATCCACATTCCAGAATGGGCAGATAGGTTCCCTGGACCTTCTCGAGGTTGGTGAGTGCGATGATGCCGAGGATGTAAACCGAGAAGGTGTGGGTGAAGGTGACAATGAGAGCCAGCATCACCGCATGAAAGACTGTCCCGTGCGCTCCCACCAAATAGGCCGCGACCACCGTTTTGCCATGGCCCGGTTCTAATGCATGTGCCGCACCGTAAAGAAGAGCTAGCAGACTGAACCCGAGCATCGCCCAAATGGAGGCTTTGCCTGCTTCGCTGTCGAGAAACATTTGCCGAAATTGACGGTCGGCCCAGGTCTCCTGAGTCTCTTTGCTCTCTGATCCCTCCGCGAAGCTAGGAGCTCCTTCATCTCTGAGACTTGTCGCCGTGTGGGTGCTCGAAATCGGTTCGTCACCCACCTCAAGCGTGGGTTCACCCATGATCTCCTCTCCCAGGTCGCGGCTATTCAATGAAAGGAATGGGTTTGCGGGGGCCACAGGCCCCGTGGCTTCACGGATCGAGAAATCAGGGACTTCCTCGGGCGCTTCGGTCTCGGATGCGATAAGTGTCCATTGAACCTTGTGGCCATAAACAAGCGCCGCAGTTTCATAGATCGCCGGTGGGGCCATCCCTGGCGGTTGGATACTTTCGCTGCTCGCGACCCCCTCTATCGCGGTTTTTCCTTTGGTGACAATTCGGGTTTGGCGGTCTCCACGTGCCGTGGGTCTGTGGCGAAGGTCAAATCGGAAAGTTTTCCCCCCATCAAGATCTCCGGAGAATACGGTTTGGTATTCCGAGACCATCTTCAGTCGTGTCGAGGGAAGCGTATCCAGGAACGCCTCTCCGCGGAGATACCGCAAAGAGAGCGGGTCTCCAGCCACAGTCAGGACGAGTTCCTTGAGGAGTTGATCGACCGTATTCTGAACATAGGGGACAGTTTCCGCACTCGATAGTGCCATGTCCCGGTCGGTATCGATCCTTGGAAGCTCCGACGCGGTAGGGATTTCGGCGAACTCGATCCGGTGAATCAGATTGACTTGGTTTCCCTGGATGTGAAAATCAAGGTATTGGTCAATTGCATAGCTATCCATGGGATGAGTATGGGTGGCTTGCGGCGAGAGAGCCGCCAAGAGTGTGAAAAGGACCGCGTGAAGATGGAACCTGGAAAAGCTTGACATTGGATCAAGGCCTCCTTAGCCTTCGCTCCCGGCTATTATGGGACATTTAACAGACGAAAAAAAAGTTCGATTAAGAGAAGCCAAAAACAACGGTTTCTCCGATGTCCAGATTTCTCACCTGCTAGGACTCTCTGAGGACGAGGTCCGCCAGCTTCGAACCGAGAACGGAATTGTACCCGTTTTCAAGTTAGTGGACACCTGTGCAGCCGAATTCGAAGCATTCACACCCTATTATTATTCTTGTTACGAAAATCCCGTACTGACAATCGATAAAGCTGGTGGGGTGGAGTCCACGAACGATTCGGAAATTCGGAAATCCGACAACGATACGATTATCATCCTCGGTGGGGGGGCAAACCGGATCGGACAAGGAATCGAGTTCGATTACTGCTGTTGCCACGCAGCCTTTGCCCTTCGGGACGCCGGTTACGATACGGTGATGGTCAATTCCAATCCTGAGACTGTTTCGACAGACTACGACACATCCACCCGCCTCTATTTCGAACCACTCACATACGAGAATGTGATGAACATCATCGAAATCGAGAAACCAATTGGTGTCATCGTTCAGTTTGGTGGCCAGACGCCGCTCAATCTGGCGACCCGGTTAGAAGAAGCAGGTGCCCCAATCATCGGGACCAGCCCCGCTTCGATTGACCGTACGGAAGACCGGAAGAGTTTTGGGGCATTCCTGGACGAACTTGGAATCGCACAGCCCGAAGGGGGCACCGCGACCGATTTCGATGAAGCCCTTCAGGTTGCACGTTCAATCGGGTTTCCCGTACTGGTGCGCCCCAGCTTTGTCCTGGGTGGCCGAGCGATGGAGATCGTTTATGAAGAAGAGTCTCTGAAAAAGTATATTGTTCGTGCCGCAGAAGTTTCGCCAGGAAAGCCAATCTTGATCGATCGCTTTTTGGATGGGGCCATCGAAGTCGATGTGGATGCCGTCTGCGATGGGAACGATGCAGTAGTCGGTGGAATCATGGAGCACATCGAGCAGGCTGGAATTCATTCCGGGGACAGCGCGTGTGTCTTGCCGCCTCGATCTCTTAGCGCGGAAATCCTCAAGGAAATTCGTGAAAATACAAAAAAACTGGCACTTGGATTGAGCGTCAAAGGCCTGATGAACGTTCAGTATGCCGTCCAATACGCCGATGAGCACCCAGATGGAAAACTCTTCGTCATCGAAGTGAATCCACGCGCTTCCAGGACCGTCCCCTTTGTGAGTAAGGCCACGGGAGTACCGTTGGCGCGATTGGCCTCACTGGTGATGATCGGAAAGAGCCTTAAGGAACTTGGGTTCACCGAAGAACCTGAAATCGATTACTACTGTGTCAAAGAAGCCGTATTGCCTTTCATCAAGTTCACCAATGTGGATCCGCTTCTTGGTCCTGAAATGAGGTCAACAGGAGAAGTGATGGGAATCTCCGATGATTTCGGGGTAGCGTTTGCGAAGAGTCAGGCAGCAGCGGGACAGAACCTGCCGAGCCCGCCCGATGATGGGTCCCGTCGTGCCGCGTTTCTCTCGGTTAACAATAGACACAAAGACCAGTTGATCAATCTCGCTCAGAATCTAACCGACTTGGGGTTCGTGCTCATTTGCACCGAAGGTACCGGCGAAGCCCTTCGGGAAGAGGGGATTGAGAGTCAGTTTGTCTACAAAGTCCACGAAGGAAGGCCCAATGTTGTTGACCTGATCAAGAACCGAGACATTGATTTGGTTATCAACACTCCGCTGGGGGCGGCTTCCAAGTTTGATGAGACCGCGATTCGGCGAGCCGCGCTAGAGAGTGGCCTCCCGTATGTGACCACAATTTCGGCTGCTGAAGTGACGATCCAGGCCCTCAGAGCGCTCGGGTCGGAAGAAATAAGGAAAGTTCGGTCGATCCAAGAGTGGCACCAATCGGCTTCTTAAGATATCAACAGTTTATTAACAGCCTGTCCTTCGGCCCCAACCCATTGGAATCTTTCCACATCGGGGTGGATTCCTTTGTAAGATTCTAGCGAACAGGTCTCCAAAGGGTCGAAATCAAACCAACGGGCTTGACTCTGCGATTGCTGATCTCTATATTTCCGGGCTTGCTCTGTCATTCGAGAGGATTTTATTAGGAAAAATGATCAAAACGCATTATACCAAACCGAGCGAGGTTGAGGCCCAATGGCATATTGTGGACGCCGAAGGGCTAGTTTTAGGTCGGTTGGCGACCCGAATTGCCTCGATACTTCGCGGTAAACACAAACCAACTTATTCACAGAGTGTCGACACTGGCGATCATGTCGTAGTGGTGAATGCCGAAAAAGTCGTTTTGACCCGGACCAAAGGCGACCAAAAGGTCTACCGTCACCACACTGGATACCCTGGTGGTCTCAAAGAGACCACTTTTAATGAGATGGTGGCAAAGCACCCTGACCGAGTCATCGAATCTGCGGTCAGAGGAATGCTACCAAAATCACGTCTGGGCCGTGCTCAGCTTAAGAAACTCAAAGTATATGCAGGTCCCGAGCATAAACACACCGCTCAAAACCCGCAGCCACTGGAACTGTAACTAAGGAGTGAAAGATGCCTGTCGGCAATTATAACTACGGCACTGGAAGAAGAAAGAACGCGGTGGCCCGTGTATTCATTAAGCCTGGAAAAGGCGACATCGTGGTGAACGGGATACCGGCCGACGATTATTTCGGACGCGATTCTTTGTCCCTAGTCATTCGTCAACCGCTCGCAGTTACCGAAACCGCTAACATGTTTGACATCAAAGTCACTCTAGCCGGTGGCGGAAAAGCGGGGCAGGCGGGTGCTCTGCGTCATGGCCTTGCCCGTGCTCTCTGTGACATGGACCTCAAGTATCGGCCAGCCCTAAAAAGTGCCGGATTCATGACTCGGGATCCTCGCATGGTTGAAAGAAAGAAATACGGCCAACGTGGCGCACGCGCACGTTTCCAGTTCTCGAAACGTTAAATCGAAGCAGATATTTATCAAGCAGTCCTCAAGAAGAGGAGAGAAGAGATTCTCTCCTCTTTTTTTATGCTTTTGTGGGTTGCAAAAAAACCGGCGACCCCCCCTAGAGGCCGCCGGTTCTCTTCCAGCATTCAGACTACGATTAAACCTTACAGTTAGACGTCGTAGTATAAGTGGAACTCGATCGGGTGTGGACGGAGACGGACATCGGCGATGTCGTTCTCTCTTTTGTACTCGATCCAGGTGTCGATGACATCCTGGGTGAACACGTCCCCTTTAAGCAGGAACTCATGGTCCGCTTCCAGCGCATCGATCGCTTCCTCCAGAGATCCGGGAACGCTCGGCACCTTGGCCAACTCTTCAGGCTCCAGATCGTAGATGTTCTTGTCGAGCGGGTCGCCCGGATCCAGCTTGTTCTGGATCCCATCAAGGCCCGCCATGAGCATCGCCGAGAAGGCGAGGTAAGGGTTGCAGCTTGGGTCTGGAGTTCTGAACTCCATGCGTTTCGCCTTCGGAGAAGGTGAATACATCGGAATACGGACGGCGGCAGAACGGTTTCTCTGCGAGTACGCCAGGTTGACAGGCGCCTCAAAGCCCGGAACCAATCGACGGAATGAATTGGTGGTCGGATTGGAAAAAGCAATAATTGCATTCGCATGCTTCAAGATTCCCGCGATGAAATGCATCGCCATTTCCGACATGCCCGCGTATCCGTTTCCCGCGAAGAGCGGTTCTTTTCCTTTCCAAAGCGAACAATGAACATGCATTCCCGAACCATTGTCGTTGTAGAGTGGTTTCGGCATGAAAGTCACTGATTTCCCATAAAGCGCGGCGGTGTTTTTCGCGGTGTACTTGTAAGTCATCAGCCGGTCAGCCATCTGAGTGAGCGGAGAAAAACGAAGATCGATCTCACACTGACCGCCTGTGGCCACCTCATGGTGCTGGGCTTCCACTGGAACGCCAATATCAAGCAAAGTCTGCACAACGTCAGAGCGGAAGTCCATCAGAGTATCCGCCGGCGGACAGGGGAAATATCCCTCCTTGTGACGTGGCTTGTGGCCGAGGTTCGGGAGCTCGTCACGACCTGTGTTCCATGTTCCTTCGATGGAGTCCACGAAATAAGAGCATGTATGGGCTGCGTTCTCATATTGGACATTATCGAAACAGAAAAACTCCGCCTCAGGTCCGAAGAATGCGGTGTCAGCGATTCCGGTACTCTTAAGATAAGCCTCCGCCTTTAGGGAGATCGAACGTGGGTCGCGTGAATAGGGTTCCTTGGTAATGGGGTCAAGGATTGTTGAGGTTAGTGAAATAGTCGCGAGTTTTGGAAACGGATCGAGGAAACACGTTCCGGCATCCGGGAGGATGAGCATGTCGGATTCGTTAATTGCCTGCCATCCTCTAATACTCGATCCATCAAAACCGAAACCATCCTCGAAACTCGATTCCTCGAGCTCCGGAGCGGGAACTGTAAAATGCTGCCAAGTCCCCAAGAAGTCCATGAACTTAAAATCCACGAACTTTACATCGTTATCCTTAATGAACTTCAGTACCTCTTTCGGGTTCATTCTGTCCTCCTCCTTTGCAATCTCTACTATGGCAATATATTTTCCCCGCGAATTACGGGGTCTTCCTAAGAAAAACCTTAGAATTTGGATTCAAGAAAAATCAAAAGCGGTCTCTTCCACTTGCATAGGAGACTCGCCATGAAAAACAAAAATCTTCCCATCTCCCACACGGCCGGTTCGGAGATAAGCAGAGAGATTTTCAACGACCTCGTCACGCATTGAGGGATGATCGACCAAGAGGTCAATCCTCACCTTCGGAAGCGTCTGAATCTCGTACTCGCCCCCTCGATAGATCTCGGCGTGACCACGTTGACGACCCACTCCTTCCACATTTGTTACACTAAGTGGCTCCACACCCTGGGTATCGAGAAGGCGCAAAGTTCCTTCTAGAAACTCAGGCCGGATAATGAGAGTCATCAATTCCTTTTCAAGCACAACCAGACACCGAGCATTATGCGCGCCAATACCATTCTGAAGGAATCTAGCACATCCGAAGGAGATTGTTGAATAGAGAGTGGGCCTAAAAAGAGGGTTATTTGTGCTTGAGTTCTGACTCGTTTCATTCAAACCATCCAGTGAAGTCCACTGGGGACCGTCAGCACGGCAACAGTTCAGAGGAGTAGGGGGTGATTAATACTGAACAGGGAGTTCAGAAATGAGCTGCTATTGTTCATCCAGGATTCGACGGACCTCGCCGATCATTTGACCCGCCCGGTAGGGTTTCTGTATCACCGATTGGTATCCATTCAGCTCTTTCTCGCTAGGTTCTGTCACGTTGTAGCCGCTTGAAATGATGACCGGGACATCCGCCCGCTCTCTTCGAATTGATTTTAAGACTTCGCGACCAGACAGCTTCGGCAGTGAAAGATCGAGAATCACTATTTCGATGCGTTCTTGGAGGCTCTGGAAGGTTTCCACTGCTTCTACGCCGTCATGGGCGAGTATGACCTTGTAGCCAAGCGTTTCGAACGATGCCTTGGCCACTTCGCAGATGGTGACTTCGTCATCCACTATAAAGATCGTTTCGGTTCCCTCGTAAAACCCGTCTGCCTCGGCCTTTTTTTCTACAGGAAATTCAACGGATTCACTGGTTGGGAGATAGACCTCGAAGATACTTCCCTCATTTTTAACGCTAGAGGCTTCAATCCACCCTCCATGGTTCTTGGCGATTCCATATACGGTTGCCAACCCTAGTCCGGTGCCCTTCCCTTCTTCTTTGGTTGTGAAGAACGGTTCGAAGATATGCTCAAGCGTCTCTTCCGCGATACCCGACCCATTGTCTTTGACAAAAAGAATGGCGTAATTTCCGGGTTTCGCATTGGGTGCTTCCAGCTTTTCACAATCTGTTAAGCTAACTTTACGGGTCCCAACCACGATCTGAAAGCCTTGCCGACCCGACATCGAATCATTTCCAGACTGGGATTCCTGGAAAAGGTGGTCATCGATCGCATCTCTCGCATTCAAGATGAGATTCAAAATGGTTTGGTGGATCTGGCCCGGATCCCCCTCAATATAGGCCCCATCATCTTCAAAATCGGGTATGAGTTCGATCTGGCGATCAATTGTTTCTCTAGCTAAAGCCAAGACTTCTTTGCCAATCGATGGAAGATCGACCGTCGTTTTGTTCGATTCAGTCTTGCGGCTATAAATCAACATCTGCTGAATCAGGGATGCTCCGCGAAGGCAGGCTTTTTCGGCGTTGTCTAGAAACGAATTGACCTCGTTGTTCGCTCGACGCTTGGCTAGGCCGATGTTTCCCATGACAGTGGTCAGCAGATTGTTAAAATCGTGGGCGATTCCGCCGGTTAGCTGGGCGATAGCCTCCATTTTCTGGGATTCCATTATTTGTCGTTCCTGAACGACTTCCTTGGTAACGTCTCTCTTAATGTTAACGAAATTCTTGATCCTTCCGGCATTGTCGAAGACCGGTGAAATGGTGCTTTCCTCTTCGTAGAGACCTCCGTCCTTACGGCGATTGGTAATCCTTCCCGACCAGACCTGTCCTTGAGTAATCTGTTCCCAAATATTCCGATAGAAATTGGAGTCATGACGACCGCTCTTTAGCATGGATATGCCCTTCCCAACCGCATCGGCTGGGGAATAACCTGTAACCTGACTGAACACTGGATTGACATACTCAATGACCCCATTCACATCGGTGACCACAATCATGTCGGCGGACTGTCCGACTGCGGTGGCCAGGAGTTTGAGATCTTCTTCGGCCTTTTTCTTTTTCGTGTGATCTTGAATTCCCAACACTAGTCCGATTGCCTCACCCGATTGAAAAATCTTGGTGGCAACCACCTCAACTTCCATGCATTGCCCCCCCCTGTTGGTGAGTGTGAGGTCTTCACGGAGAACGAGCGGATCCTGGTCGCGTGAATGATTGGAAAGGATATCCCTCAGGCACCATGAATTACCATCAGTGAAGGAAAATGAGGCACATTCGGTTAAAGGTTTCCCCAGAAGATCGGATTCGTCTCGACACAGGATCCTCTCAGCAGCAGGGTTGGCGAACAGAATTCTCCCCTCGAGGTCAAGTCCCAGGACAGCCTCACCTAGAGCCGACAGAAGCTGAGTGGTAAATGCGTGGGACTGCCAGAGTGCTTTCCGCTGCTTCCGAATCAAGGTTGCGGGACCCTCAGTGGGATGTCCCAGCTCGAACAGATTGATGAGATTGGTCACTTGCAGGAAATGGAGGACGTTTCCATTCACATTGATGAGTCGAAAGCCAACTTCCCTTTCAGTAAAATGACGGTGGAGGTTGAGAAGAAGACTTAATCCTTCGGAATCCACATTCTGGACTCGTTCAAGATTCAGAACGATGTTCTTGAGCGAAGTTTTTTCAAATAGAGGCTCGACTCGGGATTTAAGACTGGTCACTTCCTGACCCCTCAATTCACCCAGGACCGATAGCACGATAGTTTCGGAATCGTAGTTCTCAGGCACCTGGTCACTCCCAGCACCCTGAGTCATAGGATCAACTATTTGAGTGGGTAGCTCCGACAAGTGTGCTCTCCATAAGTTTCCCGACGTACATTATTAATCAAACTTTTCCTATTCTAGCACTAATCCATAGAAATTGGAATGATCATTGTTTATATTTAATTCAAACTTTAGAGAGAACATCCTTCCTAGTTTTATCTACTAAAGGAACCACTGTCACGGCTGAATCACGGAATAGTTTTCCATGAATCTCTGGTCAGAAATCACCGGACTAGATTCTATTCCAGCTATCGATAATCTCTGAGGCGTATTCGCGCCAGTTAGTCGAGGGCGCACTTTATCCGTTGGAGAAGGGCAGTTTGATCAAGAATTTGTTAGAACTAGAGATTACCGAACATTCGCCACCGCTCGAAATAAGTAGGAGTTTCGACCAGCAGGGTCCACTAGAAATCGAGGTTGGTTGTGGAAAAGGCCGATTCTTGTTGAGTCGCGCAAGTTCAGTTCCTGAACGGAACTTTTTGGGGCTTGAGTATGCCAAGGCCTATTTCGCAACCATCGCGCGACGGGCGTGTGCCAAGAATCTATCCAATGTTCGGGTAGCGAAAGCCGAGGCCTATGAATTCTTCGAAACCTTTCTCCCCGACCAATCCCTTTCCGGATTTCATCTTCTTTATCCCGACCCCTGGCCGAAAAAGAGGCATCACAAGCGCCGCCTTATCCGGGACGACTTCCTCTGGGAGTTACGCCGAACCTTGCGGCGAGATGCAGTCATTAACATCGCAACAGATCATCGAGCCTATTTCGATTGGATGTGCGAACACTTCAACCACTGGAAGGCAACATTCGTTCTGGAGACGAAGATCGTTTCAGAGAGGAAGGATCTGTTGAAGTTAACCGGGAGGACCAATTACGAGATCAAATACATCGAAGAGGGGCGACCGCTCCATTTCATCACCGGCTATCGCACCGGATTTTGAAACTTCTTTTCTTGAAGGACGGCCAGGAAAGCTGCAACACTCACGCCCACATTGAGGGATTCGATTCGACTGTCCATCGGAATGCCGACCTTGCGGGAAGAAGGGCTCTTCTCCCATAACTTGCTCGGACCCCTCGATTCGTTACCAAAGACTATCAGGGTTGGCGGTTCTGGGTGGCCAACTGTGTGCAGACTTTCACCCTCCGCTGTGGCGATCAAGAGCGATCCACCGATCGATCGCCGATGCTCGGTGATCTCCCCGATACTTAAGTCTGGAATGACAGGCAGATGAAAAACCGCCCCGGCGGTGGCTCGTAGAGTTTTTGGATTCCAAATATCCGCGCACCCTTCAGTCAGCAAGACCGCTTGTCCTCCCAGAGCGGCAGAAGATCGGACTGCCGTTCCAACATTTCCGGGATCTTGAATCTCTTCGAGTACGATGATCGGGGCCTGAGCGGTTTCGAGGGAATCTAAGCGAGGGATATCGGGTATCGCGATTTCGGCAAGAACTCCCTGTGGGGTCTCCGTAGACGAGATCTTGCTAAAGTCACTGTCTCTTAAAACAAATGTGTCCCTTTCATCGACAAAGTTCTTGATGTGTCCCGCGCCTTCGGAATCCCAGTAAGATTCTGCGAAGAGGATGCTCAGGATCTCTAAATCAGCTCGATACGCTTCCTCAAGAATCTTTGGGCCTTCCAGGACGAATGTGCCGTGTTCTTTCCGCCATTTCTTTTTGCTCAAACTTTGAATGCGCTTTAGTAGGTTGCTCGGAGGGCGAAGGAAATCTGATCTCATGAGTCCGCCTCGGAAAGCGGGAGGTGTTTTTCGAGAAACTCGATGGTCCGCCGACGGTATTCGTCTTTGGCCACGATGGCCGATTCATTATGCCTGGCCTTTGGAACAATCCAGGTTTCTACTTCTCCCTGGCTGATCCAAGATTTCAGGTTCTCGACCTGTTCGCATGGGATAAAGCTGTCTCGCTCTCCATGAATCAGAAAGAGGGGAGTCCCGGTCCAGTTTTTCAGATAGTCGCTCACCGACACAAACTTGCATCCGCGGAGAATGCCCGAGACGGCCATGCTAAACCGCTGTAATACGACTAGAAACCATCTCGGCATAAGCCGCCAAAAGAGTTCGCTCCGGATAAAAATGGGCCCCCAACGTTCGATATACTGGACAGCGGTGATCTTGGTACTGAACGCGCTATCGCTGATCACAGCCGCGATTCTCTTCTTGAGTCCCGCGCTACAGATCGAAATACAGGCGCCTTTCGAAATCCCGAACAATGCGATCCGGTTTCTATCGACATCCTTCTGGGCCGATAAGAATTCAATGGCACCCAGCAAATCGCAGATCTCGTACCGAGTTGGCCAGTGTGTCGGTATATACCCTTCGGAAACATGAATGGGACCATGGCCTCGAAACTCGAAAGCGAAGAGATGAAACCCCGCATCCACCAAATGTTCCGCATACTTACGGTAACTTCCAAGATCTGCTCCAAACTCCGGGGCGAAAATGACGGTTCTTCCATCACTCTTGGGCGACCGTATGAGCAGGCCCGGCAAAGTGATGCCATCTGTCGCTTCAAAGGTGACATGTTCGCCGGGGAGATCGGGGGCTTCCTCATAAGGGAGTTGAATCTGAAGGTCGAGAAATATTTTTGTCGTGGCCCCAATCATCTTGAAGAAGCCGTAAAGCGAACCGACCAACAGGACGAAAAAGAAAATGACCAAAGACCACTCGACGAAGATCAGCACCGGCGATACTCCGCGAGTACCAGAGAAACATTTTGACCGCCGAACCCAAATGAATTCGAGAGAACCACTTTTGAGTTATGTTCCCGAGCTGTTTTAGGGACATAATCCAGATCGCAGTCGGGATCTGGGGTTTCGTAATTCAAAGTCGAGGGAACGATTCCATTGCGAATGGTCTGAATCGCCGCGATCGCTTCGACCACTCCCGCAGCTGCGATGGAATGTCCAGTCATCGATTTGACAGAATGAACCGGCACACTATAAGCGCGGTCGCCCAAGACTTTCTTGATCGCCATGGTCTCCACTCGATCGTTGGCCTGGGTGGAAGTGCCGTGCGCGTTGACGGCATCTACTGAGTCAGCCGGGATCTGGGCCAACTCGAGGGCGCGTGACATGGCGCGCGCGGGGCTTTCCGCTGTGGGGTCCGGGTCGGTCACCCGATACGCATCGGTTGAGAGTCCGAACCCGGCGACTTCCACATGGATCTCAGCTCCACGCTCAAGTGCATGCTCTTCCGCTTCCAGGATGAGCGTTCCCGCCGCTTCGCCCAAGACAAACCCATCCCGGTCTTTGTCGAAGGGTCGACTGGCCCCTTGAGGATCGTCATTCCGGTTGGAGAGAGCGGTCAGATGCCCGAACCCGGTGATTCCAAATGGATCTACTATGGCGTGAGTCCCCCCAGAGAGGACGATATCGACCTTACCTTGACCGATCCAATAACAGGCTTCGCCGATCGCTTGCGCCGAAGCCGCGCAAGCTGTCAATGAAATCGAATGAGGGCCGCCAATATTCCAACCCTGGGAAATGGCGTCGAGGACCGGGTCTGTGTCGAGTTCACTTTCGAGATAGGGATTCCCATGTTCCAGCAACCCGTTCATGAATCGCGGAATCGATAATTTTTCATCCTCAAAACTATCTCGGACAGCCGCGGTAAGGGATGGAAAATCCAGGGTTCCGATTCCGACTCCGAAGTAGAGCCCCACTCTGTTCGGGTTCCAGGACCTGGGGTCAAGCCCCGATTCAAGGAGAGCCTGTCCAGATGCGGCAATTCCTAGGAGAACGGTTCGATGGGGAACTGAACTGGTCGGACAAGGAGGAAGATCGGGAGTGATCAGGCTGCGGAGGTCCGGCTCTTTGATTTCGCCGGCTATCTGGACCGGATATCCATCTGGATCGAAGGATTGAATACGGTCAATGCCCGAGTGGCCCTGGATAAGGTTTGCCCAGTACTCGTCAATACTCTTCCCGACTGGGTTCACAGTCCCCATCCCGGTCACCACCACTTTTCTTCCAAAACCGCCCATTGGCAAAGGTTTCTCCTCAAGAAATCCCAGATCGAAGCATTTTGTCCCGAGGATACCCGGGAAAGGGGGAACTTACCGAAGTGAGAGGAAGACTTCAATCGTTAGGGGGCGGCTCACTCCCAATCCCAGCCGCAGTTGGATCGCCCAAGGTTGAACTCATGGGCTATTCTGAAAGGTCCATACGGGGCAGTGGATCGACAGAAAATAATTATTGACGAAACCCCTACCCGTAATTAGACTGTTGTAGAAATGACCGCCCTTCGAGCCGCACTTCTCTTCGCCTTGTTGTCCTTCCCGGTACATGCCGCGACCTTTTATGTTGCGGACACGGGAGACAACTCGACAGGAATGTCTTGGGAAACCGCGTTTACTTCTATCCCAGCGGCGATTACAGCCTCATCGACTGACGACACGATTTGGATTAAGGAGGGTGTCTACGCAGAACGCGATGAGATTGAGGTGACGAATCGCCATCTTTTTGGAGGTTTTAGTGGCACAGAATCGTTGGACGAATTCCACATGCGAGATTACACAAATAGCGAGACCATTATTTCTGGGACCGGGATATCCGGCTCTCAGACCATCATTACCTCCCGAGGAAATTGTACTCTCGATGGACTCAGCGTTACAAAGAATGGTGGTAACAATGGAGGCATTCGAGTGTTGGGAGGTGACAGAGTGTCTTTGAACAATCTTCGCATCTTCAATATTGTTTCAGACTTTCAGGGAGGAGGAATATCGGTGGGAGGTGCCACCGCTACGATAAGAAATTGTGAGATCCGTGACTGTGCTGCTTTTCAAAACACTTACTCTGGTGGACTTACCTGCAAGGCATCAGAAATAACAATTGAAGACTGCAAATTCATCAATAACCGCACCACAACCCTCCAGGGTGGAATCGGGGGTGGACTGTTTTCTTATGCCAGTAACGTTTGCATTAAGACTACCGTCTTCTCTGACAATATTGCGCGAGAAGGTGGGAAGTTCGAATGTAACCCAGGTCGAGGGTTGGCCATAGGAGCTCAGGATTCCACACTTGCTTTAGTCGATACCACTTGTGTCCGAAACTCCCTTGCAATTTTTGGTTCGGCCTTTTTTGCACAGAACTCAACAATCTATTGTGCGAATACATTGTTCTCCAATAATTATTGCCGATCTCCGGCTGCGATATTCCCCTGTGGAGATGCCTCTGGAGGATCGATGTATCTCGATGATTGCGATAGCGAATTCTACGGATGCGTCATTTCAAATAACACTTGCACACTGGGCGGAGGAACCTTCATCGATGGAGGGCTTGCCTATTTTGAATCGTGTCTTCTCTCGGAAAACGTTTCTGAATCACTCGCAAACGTTGTCGTCTCTGCAACCGATGCTGAAGTGACTTTCGACAGTTGCACATTCGCCAACAATATCAACGAAGAAGACGATATCTCGATTTCCATTGAGGAAGGATCGACGGTGTCGTTCACGAATAGCATCGTTCGCCATGTATCGCCCGAAGGCTCGGGGATCGGCGGGGACGGAACCGTTATTGCGTCCTATTCTAATATTCAAGGTGGAGTGGTTGGCGAAGGGAATATCGATGCCGATCCACTGTTTGTCGATTCAGCGAATGGGGATTATCGTCTTCGACTGGGGTCATCCTGTATCGACTCCGCGTCAACGGGTGGTCCCTCGGAAGATCTTGATGGGAACCCTCGGCCCGTCGACATAGTCGGAATCGGGACAGACGGACCCGGCGCTTTTGATATGGGGGCGTATGAGTTTCAGATTCCGCGATCCGATCTCAATGGCGATGGTTATGTGAATCGGATGGATCTCATGATCTTTCAGGGGGATTGGGGGAAGGTCTCGGGAAACTAAATCCCTCCCACAACCCGCACCCTTTTGGGTGCGGGTTTCGTGTGCATAGCGACGGGATTCATCCCGTTGCGGACCTCATCGCTCCCAGCAAACTCCGATGAGACCCACCCAACTATTCGCACCGATTCCAGCCGCGACAGGTTGAAACCGTGTCGCTACTCACACGAAGTCCTTACCCTACGGGTGCGGACTGTGGGAAGGGTTCGGGGTTGCGATGCCCATGGATTGGGCAAATACCCCCATCACCTCTGGACATTGAAGGGAAATTTGAGAGACTACGAGAACCAAACGGTTTGGGGAGTGGTGCAATTGGTAGCACACCGGCTTTTGGTGCCGGGTGTTCCAGGTTCGAGTCCTGGCTCCCCAGCCACTTTCATTCCGCCATCCCATCCGAAAACTCCGGAAAACTCTGAATTCCCTTTGTTTTATGCCGCCACTGCGCAATCAGTCCCCGACCCGGATTAAATACCCAGGCCAAAAGAAACAGCAGGAAGGCCGCCACCACCATCGCGCCTCCTGTCGAACAATCGAACAACACCGCGATGTAGACCCCCAATCCCGAGCTGAGGATCGAGATCGGCACGATCGACAAAAGCAAACGAGACAAGCGGTCGCAAAACAGGTACGCAGTCGACCCCGGCAGGATCAGCATCGCCACGACCAGGATGGCCCCGACCGATTCGAAGGCGCTCACCACGGTCAGCGAAAGGATCACCACGAGCAGGTAGTGAGCCACAGTCGGTGAAATTCCAATGGTCCCTGAAAAGGTTGGATCGAAAGAGGTAACCAGGAGCTCTTTGTACAAGAACCCGATAGTGAGGATGACAATGACCAGGACCACCGAGGCCATCGCCACAGGGATCGGGAGCGTCTCTCTTTCCCCGATCTCGATGAGTGGAGCCAGGGCGAGAAAATCGATTTCCCCATAAAGAACGCAATCCAGATCGAGATCGACATTCCCCGCGAAGAGTGAGACAAGAATCACCCCCACCGCGAAGAAAAAGGAGAAGACGATGCCGATGGCGGAGTCCTCTTTGATGCGTGTCTTGCGACAAATGAGATCGATAAACAGTGTTGTCAACAGGCCCGCCACAAGCGCTCCCACCATCATCCCCCAGGTCCCGCGACTTCCTGTGATGAGAAAAGCGACCGCGATTCCCGGAAGAATGGCATGACTGATGGCATCTCCCAGTAGCGCGTTTTTGCGCAAAACCAGAAAAGCTCCCACCAGCCCGCAGGAGAGGGTGATGACCACACCCATGACAAAAATCCACAAGAAACCGAATGGGTCGCCGGAAATCATTTCCACAGGTCCGAGGAGAAAATCGATCATGAATCCTCTCCTTGAAACGGTCGCTTATAAAGACTCGCGAGACCTAGTCCCTCGGGTTTCAAAGAATCTGTCGAAGACCCTCGTTTCAAATCATCCCAGCCAGGAATCGGTTTGCCATGCGGATCGGTTTCCGGGAAATCGAGTTCCTTCTCGAGGGCATGAATCATTTCGTGATTGAGGACATGTTCAATCTGTTCGGCGTTGTCATGAACATGGTCCGCCGCGATGTCCACATTGTTCACCAGATAAAGTTCCCAGAGACGGTGATTGCGGACTATCTCACAGGCACGTTGGTACCCCGATGGCGTGAGGACCAGTTGTTCGCCGCTGACTGTCGCAAAACCGGAGCCCTCAAGTTCTTTGATACTCTTCATCACTTCCTCTTCGGATTGACGTCTCTGTTGAGCAAGTTCTAAAAGCCCAACTTGCTCGGTAACAAACCCCTCCTTTTCGAAGACATGGAAGATGGCTTTCAAGGTATTTTCTCTGGCGGTTCGAAGTTGCAGAGAACGATTCCTCCACCATTTGCGAAGGACTCCATGCCGCGGAGCGAAGAGGTAAGTCGGGATGAAGATCAGGGTAGCGAAAACCACAATGAAAGGGCCAGTCGGCAGCCCAGTCGAGAGAAAACTGCAAAAGGTCCCGAAAGCCCCGGCCATCATTCCAAGGATTGCCGAGACACGGAGCATTTGTGGCAACCGTTCACGGACCAGGTAAGCCGTGGCGGCCGGGGTGATCAGCATGGCGGAAACCAGGACGACACCCACCGCTTGGATTCCGACCACGATGGCAAACGAAAGACAGGTCATCTGCAATACATTGACCAACCCAGTCGGAATTCCAATTGTCGATGCATAGTTGGAGTCAAATGAGAAACAGAGCATCTCCTTATGAAAGAACCATAGACTTGCAAGCACAAAGAGTGTGACCGCGCCCATCAAATACAGGTCCTGCATGGAGACAGCGGCAGACTGACCGAACAAAAATTTATCGAGCCCGCTCTTATTGCCACCTGGTTGACGTTGGATGTAAGTGAGTAAAACGATCCCCAGTCCGAAGAAGGATGAAAGGACAATACCCATCGCCGCATCTTTGGGGATCCGTGTCGTGGAGGTGATGGCTGTCAGAAGGTAACTGGCCGTGACTCCCGCAAGGATGGCCCCGACAAAGATGGGCAAGGGAGCCCGTGTCCCTGCGAAGAGATAACCGAGACACACCCCCGGAAGGACCGCGTGACCGATGGTGTCGCCGATCATCGAGAGACGGCGTACCACCATGAAGCAACCAAGCAACCCGCAGTTGAGGCCGATCAGGAGCGAACCGATGAGTGCCATCACCACCGCGCGATCACGAAAAGAAAAGAAACGAACGATCTGTTCCCAAAGGTTTGTGTCGACCACTTCCCCGATCCGCGCCGCTTCCGAGGGGAGAGTGAAAAGGATGATGCCAAAGAACAGTGAGAACACTATTCGATATGTCATGACTCCGCGACCTTCTCCGCGACATGGGTCATGATGGTCAGTTTCCCGCCATAGGTGCTGTGTAGATTCTCGGGAGTGAACACCTCGGCGGTGGGGCCATAAGCCACAACTCGCATATTCAAGAGGATGAGTTGATCGAAATAACGTTGCGCCGATTCGAGATCGTGATCGACAACCAGGACCGTCTTTCCTTGGTCTCTCCACTCATGAAGTAGGTTTACCACAGCGCGCTCGGTCGCGGCATCGACCGCCGAAAAAGGTTCGTCCATGAGGTAGAGTTCGCAATCTTGCGCCAACGCGCGCGCAAGGAAAGTTCTT
>JAJDBZ010000651.1 GCA_029261095.1 Candidatus Omnitrophota bacterium
CGGGGAAGCAGAATGTCCTGGAAGAAGAAGTGAACATCCGACGAGAACCCGATGGGACGGTCTATATGACCAGCCATAAACAACGAAAGGATGGCGTCCGCGCCAACCCATTTGTGGAATTGATATTCGATCCTGAGATTCCCCTCATTGATCCGGACCGTCAGGCGGGTGAGGTTTGGGAACAAATCGTCAACGTCACCCCTCACTTAGATGGCGGCGGCCAGGGCGCCCCTTATGATGTGACCTATACCGTCTCTTACGATGGGTTCGAGATGGTGGATACCGGTGTCGGTGCGCCTGACGAAGCGTTCAAAGTGCGTGTTCATTCCTACAATCCACTTGCCAGGACTCCGGACCGTGAAGACTGCTGGTGGTTCCAGGTCGGGACCGGGCCGGTCAAATTCGCGCATGATGTGAATCCACTCCTACTCCCCTCGGGGGAGGAGGTTGAGGCGGGATGGGATAGTGGTTATCTGTCGTCCGCACCGGAAATCCGGGACGATACGACGACGCTGTTCCCTTTCGAAAACCGGACAAACGAGTACAAGTTCGAACACCAGCGAAAATTCTTCTTTGAGGGTGAGGTGGAGGAGACTCCCGAACCGACGGCCACATTGGGTCCCGATTACACTCGGACCCCAACCAACACGCCGACCATTACACCCACACCCACTATTACTCCAACTCCGTCGAACACCGCCACCGTAACTAATACGCCAACGGAAGTTCCGACTGAGATTCCTCCGACATCGACACCCACACAGACTCCCACTGCGACGGAAACTCCGACCTTTACCGAGGAACCCACGCAATCGGGTGGGGATGCAAACCTCGATGGAAACGACATCGTCGACCAGAGGGACCTGCTACTCTTCCTGGCACAGTTTGGAAAGAACTTGGACAACCCGGACCAACAGGGCAAAGCCACCCAGGGCAACCTGTCGGAGAAATCCGACATGGATGGAGATAAAATCATATCCTCCGACGACCTCATGATGTTCTCCCTCCACTGGCACGAGCGGATGGAATAACACCTCGTTGGAAATCGGGTTAGAAGCAAATGGGGCGGTTGTCTTTCGACGACCGCCCCATTTTGGTTTGAATCGATTATTGATCGCGACCAAGGTTCAACTCAAATAATCCCTCGGGTCAGCGATGTTTCCGCTTACCGCCGAAGCGGCCACAGTCAATGGCGAAGCGAGGAAGACTCCCGCTTCCTTCGAACCCATCCTTCCGGGAAAGTTGCGGTTAGTAGTCGAAATGCAAAGCTCGGGGCCGTTGATTCGACCGAACGTGTCGGCGGGACCTCCCAGACAAGCTGCGCATGAGGCCGGGCCCATTTTGGCGCCCGCGGCAAGAAAGATCTCTCTCAGAGTCTTGCTATTGAAAACTCGAACATCCAATTGGGAATCGACTTCAGTGGTGGCGGGTACGATGTAGGTGTCGATCGCGACCGATCTTCCGTCGAGGATGCTCGCAGCGGCCTCGAAATCTTCTATCTTCCCGCCTGTGCAAGAGCCAATGTACGCACGGTTGAGTTTCACATCTTTCAGTTTGTGAGCCACATCGCGATTGTCCGGAGAATGGGGTTTTGCGACGGTAGGCTCGAGGGATCCCAGATCGTATTCATAGACCGAATGATAGTTCGCATCTGAATCGCTCCGATAAACATTAAAAGGTTTGTCGGTCTTCGACCTGACGAAGTTTTCGGTCAACTCATCGGCGGGAATAATTCCGTTCTTGCCACCCGCCTCTATTGCCATGTTACAAAGGGTCATTCGCTCCTCAATCGAAAGCGAAAAGACTCCCTCGCCGTCCCACTCCATCGCGCGATAGGTGGCGCCATCGACTCCGATATCGCCAATGGCGTGAAGGATGACATCTTTGGCCATGAGATATTTTGGAAGAGTCCCACTCAAGACGAATTTCATGGTTTCAGGGACTCGGAGCCAGGTCTTTCCGGTTCCGAGCACAAAACCCGCATCGGTGTTTCCGATTCCGGTGGCAAACTCGCCAAACGCTCCCGCTGTGCATGTGTGCGAATCGGTCCCAAGGAGAATCTCACCTGGCCGTGTGTGTCCCTCCTCGGGGAGCGCCACATGACAAACCCCTTTGTACTGGGTAGCGGTTGGGTCCTTATAGGGTGATGGATAACCCTCCGCTTCAACAAAATCAGGGTCATAAAAATACTTAATTCCCTGCTCTTTCACAAATCCGCGAAGGATATCGATGTTCCGGTGAGCATGGATATCAGCAGTAAAAATGTAATGATCGGGAATAATCACGACCTTCTCTGTGTCGAAAACCTTAGCATCGGCGCCGAAATGCTTACGGAAAACACCGATCGTGCCCGGTCCGCAGACATCGTGCGTCATGAGAATATCCACGTTTACCCAAACATTTTCGCCGGGGATCACAGTGTCGTTCCCGGAATGGTTGGCTAGTATCTTCTCGGTGAGGGTTTGTCCCATGACTGGCTCCTAGATTAGATGGATCGGAAAAACACAAGAATCTTTTAGTATAATGGGAAAAACTTCACAGTCAATTTGATCGAGGACCGGACGTAAGGGAGGGACTCCCTCAGAATTTTGATAATCGAAGGGAGGGGTAATTAGTTCGGTTGACTTGTTATAAGATTCCACCCACCAGGAATAGGTGTTAGGGGTTTCGTATCGTTTCCGCGATTTCATGCAAAATCTTGTTGCAAGTTGACGAGCTTTTAGGACCCTCTCTATACTTTTCCTGTATGCATTCACAACATTGATTGGGGTCTCGCCAAAACCACACCGAAAAATGCCCCCTGTGCGGGGGGGGATCCCTGGAAATCTGTATGGAGAAGAATAGGGTGCGAATCACCATGGATAACCGAAAAAACAGGCCCAAAGATTCAGCCGGAAAACCATTCGATTCCGGATTTAGCACCATCGAACTCCTGATGGTGATTGCAATCATGATGATTCTCATCGGAATTCTTTCGATCGGATCGGTGGAAATCCTGGACAAATCCCGAAAAGAGAACGCGCTTAAAGGGATTTCGGCAGTTTTCAGGAACGCACGTCAGGGGGCTCTGACAACCAACCAACCTCGACGAGTCGTCTTGGAGATCAGTTATTCGGGTCAAGCCTCGTCACACCAGGAAGCCTATGAGCTCGGGCCGATCCTGGAGTTCTGGATCGAGAAGAAACAGGTCCGGAATCGTGGATGGCAGGATAATTACGAACCGGTTAACAGCCCGAACGAGATGCCTCCCGGAGTGACATTGGTAGACATCAACGGGAGAGGAATCCTGCCAGACAATGTGGCGAATGGTCGGAGAAACCGTAATGGGACATTCTCGTATTTCACTTCCTTCGTGATCAATAGCAAAGGTCGAATCACAGAGATCCAACGCGAAACTCGCTCGCCAACCGGCAACGGTGACGTGATCGTCGAACCCGTATTAACCAATTTGGCGCTCCATTTCATGTTTGGAAACACTCAGATTGACCTGAGCGAGGCGGTCCCACCAGGCGAGGTTCTCGATTATTTGAGCTTCATCAACTACAACAACATGATTCAGCAACCAGCGCCAGAGTTAAATCAAATTGTCACTAACGCGCGATCCGACCCCACCAGCGACCAAGAGATCATGGGGAGGACGCAGATGCACACTCTTTACCTCCTTCGATTGACTGGCCAAGCCGCGAACTACGACTATGGGATCTATGCTCCTTGGCCGATCTCCCCGGTTCCAGAGAGTCTGGAGGGCCCCGCCTAATGGTTCGGATCCGGACAATCTTTTTCAATCGATCAGTGCCGAGTAGAGGGTTTTCTTTGCTCGAAATTCTGGTTGCGATGGGCATTCTCACTTTTGGGCTTCTGACTCTGCTTCAGATTCTGAACCGGACTTTGCAAAGGAGTGAGCCGATCGAGTTTGAAACTCGCGCAGCTCTCCTCGCCCAA
>JAJDBZ010000652.1 GCA_029261095.1 Candidatus Omnitrophota bacterium
CTTTCGCGCCCCGAGGTGCAGAAAGATGGGGAGAAGGACCCATGGAATGTTGTCCACCAGATTGGTGTCAAACAAACCGTTTAGAGCGAGACCACAGTACCCACATGATAATGCAAGGTAGTAAGGCTCTGTTGTGGGATGATCTCGATTATTCTTCAATCCGGTCAGTAGTACCCTTCCGCTTACGATTAAGAAAATCATATAAAAAAAGAAACCGACTAGGCCCATTTCAGCCAGAATTTCGAGATACGTGTTTTCGATCGAGGATTGGTAAAGTAGCGTAGAGTATTTCTTAGCCTCGGCTCCGACGTTTCCAAATCCCGTCCCGAGGAATGGATGCTCTAAGAATTCGTTCCATCCGACTGCAACGAGCATTTTCCTATAGTTGAGCGAGGCAACCGCTTGAGCCGCTCCTTCCGTCGTCGGACGGAATCCGACCAGACTGAGGAGCCTCTCCCTGACATCGGGAAGTGAAAAAGCAGTCACCGCACCCAGAATACAAATGACTATGGCCAGGCGACGAGACCTACCTCTGCCGAGTAGTACCATGCTGATAAAGACGAAGGCCATGGATAGATACCCGCTTCTTGAGTAAGTCTTCAGCAGAATGATCCCCTGCAAAAGGGCGCCGCCTCCAAGCGCCGCTCTTGCGAACCAGGAGGGTGTGGACAGCATCCACATAAGAAGGACCGGGACGCTAAACAGTATCAGAATGACGAAATCATTGGGATTATCAAAATTTCCCGCGACTCGAAAGATGTCACTGGCCCCGTAGGATAGAATGTCGAGAGAACCCCCGATGCGGCGGGTTTGTAGAGTTTCGGCAACTGCGATTCCGACTGGAAAAAAACTGTAGATCGCAAAACACTTTGCAAGACGGATAGCCTCGCCTGGAGTTCGAATATACTGCGCTAGTATCAACGAGAAAAAGGGAAGAGTGAGAGGAGCAATCACCCACCGGAGGGAGTGGCTGAGAGAGTACCCAAAAGCCAACGCAGAGATCAGACAGATGAAAGAGAATGGCAAGTGGGAGAGGACGGGTATCGGCCATTTCCAATCCCCCATCCCCGGCGGGTTCAACCATGATCGAAGGATGAGGATCCCGGCCGCCATCAAGATCAGCAGTTTTGAGACTGTCAGAAAAGGTATTCCTGTAAATCCTAAATCTTCCCATTGATCGAGTATGACCCCTACCAAACAGAGGTGAACCATCGCAATCGGGTACACCACGCCTAGAATGAACAATCCAACTCCCAAACTGGTCAGACCGAGGCAGATTAGGAATAAAGCTGTGTGAGGGGCTTCCGAAACTCCTCCTATGATGGCTCCAGCCATGAACAATCCACAAAGTCCGGAAGCGAAGATGAAGATCGCAATGGGGGATATGGGTTTCATGGGTTGAGTATTCATGGATTAGTTTCTGTGGTTGGAAGACTCGACTCGAGCAATAGGTATGGGAACACGGGGAAAGCATTGACAGGGTACCCATCGACTTCCGCCAGGGGAGAGGTCTGGAATGGAGTCTCACCATCCGCTCCCTCGAGGAAAGACCTGAACGCTTGCGTGGCTGATGGTTGATTCCCCTCTATCGCCAGCGCCAAACCATATAAGAGCCAGCTCTCTGGAGAGGTCGCTCCTCCGGCGAGATTCACTTTTAGCAATGATTGAACACTTTTCCATTGGCCAACCCTGAAATAGAGATTCGCTAGAGTTTCGCGGTTACCAGTTGTGGTCAGATTTTGAGACTCTTTATCCTCCAGAACCTGAATTGCTTCGTCGAAGTTTTTCTCACTGATTAATAAGTCTGAGAGGTTATCGTAAAATTGACTTTCGCTCGGATCGAGTTCGAGGAGACGTCGGAGGATTGGTTTGGCTAAGGGAGGATTGGGGTATTCGTGGACGTAGTGATAAACCAGGATCCGTCCCAATCTGTTCGATTCGCGGTTACCCTCCTCCCACATCCGGATCAGTCGTTCCAATGCCATATCCACCTTGGCCTCGTTGCGCTCTTTTTCGAACATGACTGAATTGTATTTGGTGACCGCCCAGAGGTATTCGAAGTAATCCGAATCCGGACGCTTTTCCCGAACACGGTCCAATATATCAACAGCATCGTCCAATAATTGTTGGCGCTCTTCGAGTGTAGCGATCCACTTTAGTTCGGCAGTTTCACGGATCTTTTCATTAGCGAGATTGTGAAGGTGCCAAACACTAGAATCGTGATCTCTCTTGAGAATAAGAGGGGAGAACGTCTTCATCAACATCAGGTAGGACCCTATCAGGAGTAAGACGATCAATGCAAAGGTCACGTTTTTTAGCATCACTGGTTTATGTGGCTCATGAGCAAGGCATGCTCATCGCCTATTCTTCATTCTCGAACTGGACGGTTATCGATCGAATCACAAACTCCGCCTTCGTTCCACCGGGATCATACCAAAAACGAATTAAGAATTGGTTGCCATCGATGGGTTTCTGATCCATTGACTCCCACTCACTCCATTCACCTTCTTTGGTCCGATGTTTGATCTGGTACGCGACATCAAGTTTTGGTGCATCAATCCGCTCGATGTCAAGCGAAACGATCCACGGACCATGATTATCAATCTGTATCAATGGAGTTTCAATTTCGGGAAGTGGCTGAAAAAGGAACCCCGCGAAGCTTGGCCAGGATCCGCTTTTATTCCGAAGTGACCAGCGGAGACCCGGGGGGTGAACTTCAAAGATCTTCGGTGGGAACAATCCCTCGAAATTCGTGTTGCTATAGTTAATCTCAAACCCACCTCCCTCACATTCCAGATTCATGTACGGTGTGGGGTAGTCGAGAAAATTTGGAGACTTCAATCGAAATTTCGGAGAAATCTTGGCTAAAACGGGTGGTTCATTCCAAGGGATTTCGAACCTTAAGGGGTCGGGTGTTTGAGTGGGTGATGTTTGAATGAGGTTGGAAGTCATCCACCACGATCCGGGATGCTCAAGTGCGGCCAAAGCCGGCTCTGTGGCGCCAAAAACCAACGATTGGTCCAGCATCGTTAACTCTCCTGGGGTTATATCGAGAAGCTGGTTCGAATCAGCCGGCCGGAATCCCGCTTGTGTTGGTTCAAAAAATCGGGTGATGAATGAGGAGATTTCGTTTTGAGAATCTGCGTTCCATCGAACTAAAGGGTTGGACTCATCGGAGTGTAATTGGATGGACCGTCGTACTTCGACATCGAACTTCTGAGTACCTGACCGAGTGTTGAGTTTAATCGCGTGCCGCAGGGGGCGGAATGTGGTAATCCATTGGAATTTAGATGAGGGCGAATAGGATTGAATCTCTATCTCAAGCTGCTCCTCAGGTCCCAACTGTGGGATTTGTTTTTCAAAGGTGGCTCCTCGAATGACATCGATACCCGTGAAGAGCATCGGGTCGCTTGGGGTATCGCCAATGTTTTCTATCGTTCCCAGAAGGACGACTGGTTCATCGGGACCGGGCGGGAAGAGGTCCTTGGCCTCTCGCAGCGAAACCGCTCTGACCTCCGCAGGATTCAGGATTTCGAATTCATGAGTCGACTCAAGGAAATTCGTAGAGGTCTGAATGGAAATAGAGGCATGGACTTTTCCGGCTGGGAAAGAATTTCCGAGCCGCCAACGTAAAGGAATCACCTCATCGGGGGAAAGGACAACAGGAAAAACGAATTGATCCTCATTCCAGAGATTAATTATTTGAGGGTGTGGTGAACCAGAATGGGTGACCTCCGCACGAATTGATTGGATTGATCCCGTAACTGTCCCGACACAAGCTAAGTGTGCCGAAAGGTCTATGGACTCACCTTCCACCGGGATTGCGGGTGTGTTCTCGATATCGCTGAATTCCAATTGCGGGGTGGAAAAGATTTGAATCGGTACCTGGAACCGCTGTGTCCAACTTGCCTTTTCTGTATCCGATGCTGAAAGAAGGATTTCGAGGTTCTTTTCGCCGGGGGAATCGAATTGAAAATGGATGGGAGAGACGAAGGAATCATTCGGTCGGATCAGGGTTTTGCGTACTGACTGGCCTTGGACTGAGATCTCGAACCCCGCAGGTTCGGAAAAATCGATTCGACTGGACAGGCTAATCGATGCTGTTATTCGCTGGTTGGGTATTGGCCATTCGGTTCTCAATAATAGACTACCCGTCGCAAATAGCGGTTGTCCATGGTTTTCCAGGTTCTCGATCGAAATGGACACAGGCTCGGGGTGTCGTTCGGGCACCACGATCTCCTGCCCCCCGAATGAGTCTCGATGATCATCTTCATTCCAATGGTAAAGACACGCATATAGAGGATCATTCTGTGCTCGGGGAAGTTGGAACTCAAAGGTTCGCTTCGTTTCAGTTTGGTTCAGTTCGAAAACTTCGGATTCAAAAAAGGTCTGTTTCACATTGTGAATTCGAACCTGGGCATTGCCACTAAAATGGGGTTCACAGGTGACGATCAAACGGGGGTTATCTTGGGTTCCATGAACCGAGAAATGGAAGTCTTTCATCGTTTCTGGGCGGTCAAGGTTGAGAGTCGGGTCTCCATGGAGAATGAATTGATTGCAGACACTTTGGTATCGCTCATTTTGAAGTATCGATTGAGAATGGCTGTATGCCTTTAGCCATCCAAGGTTTCTCTGATTGAGGTTGAGCAATCCGTCGTAAAAGTGTTTGGCGAATCTTTCCTGGTCGGACTGTTGCTCCGTTCCGACTGCCGAAATAATCGCCGCAGCCCCTTTGGATTTCGCTCGAATGAGCGCCTCGGAAACCGAGACTTCGCCAGGGAATGAAGGCCAGTTCACACTTCCTGAAAGGCATGATCGGATGAACACGAATGGATACCGGTCTCTCACTTCCAATCGGTCGACATCGCTATCAGGGCGATTGAGGCCCATGAACATCGCTTCTTTACTCCAGACGATTATCCCTCCATGTCCGAGATACTCGATCATGGCCGGGGATTCGTTCCATGCTTTGACTACATCGTCACGAGCACCACGGCCCTCATAACCCACCTTGCCGATCGCTTCGAATTTTCTGAGAACATCCAACGGATACTCGTTCAAATCCAGAGTTTTCGGAGCGACCCACTTGGACAATCCTCTCTCGAAGTTGTCCTCGACCGACTGAAAAAAACCTCTATCGGTCAGTTCCAATGTTGTAGCGCGCCACCAACCGGGTGATGAGGGGTTACGCCAGGAGAGCGCTTTTTCCAGATAGTTTTCAAGTTCACCGGTGGTGGATACCGAGGCACGGCCGACAAAAAGATCTGGTAAGGAGTCTTCACCGACAAGGTACGAATACCATTGGTCATTACTCGTCCAACCCTGCTCAAATTCCCAAGCGGGTGAAGGAACCTCATCCACGACTGTTGTCCCGAGTCGGTTCTTCGGATCCCACCTAGACTCACCGACTAACCACAAATAACGGGGTTTCGGGTCTGGAGATACTGCCAGGACATCTTTCAGATACCTCTTGATGGCACGATAATCCTTTTCTCCATAGGAGTATTCGTCGTAGATTTCTTCAGGTATGACGATTCGGGAAGAGACCCCTTCGGTTTTTTGAATTGCTTGCAAATACACTCGAAGCTGAGGAATATATTTGGGGTCCGCGATCACAATTTGATCCACCTGGGTACGGCAATCGCTTCGGAGATGCGGACGCCTCACGGAAACCGTTCTCAAAGGAGGTGATGATTGAGTTAAATCGACCAATACCCAACCTGGCGCAGAGCCTCGCAGGGGTAGATATATTTGATTATCCACCAGAGAAGGGAAGCGGTGGAAACCATTTGGATTTCCATCTTCGTCGATTCGGATCAATCGTAAACCCGCTATCGAAGGACATGTGCCCTCGACCCAACCAACTTCGGTTGAGGATGAATGAGTGGTTCCTTTTCTCAGATCGAGAATGGGTTGCCCCCTGTACGGAGACCCAGGAATTTCGAGGTCCATCGAATCGAGGCGACAAGAAAGCGAACTCATTGATTCGAGCGAAATTCGGTTTCCTCTTGAGCGAAGAATTCTAGTCGGTATCGAGGCGACGCATTTTCTCCGACCTGCTGTTAGATTCTGACTGATTAAATCGACGTCATGATGGTTGACCGCCAAGGTAGGGAAGACTTTCACATTCTTGTCCATCACAAGGTTGACTATCAAGGTTGAAGTAGCGGCGTCTGGAGATTGGGGATTGAGGAATCCATTCAGATCAAAATCAAAGTGAAATGGACCTAGACCAAAATCCCACCAATAGAGATCAATGTCTCCTTGATCACCACGGATCTTCCAATAATTTGGATCTTCTTCTTCGTAATGGACTGATTGGTAATCCCAGTTTCTCAGGGGTTCTTTGTCTTCGAGATCCAATATCCCAAGGTCTAGTATTGTCCCGGATTCGCTTCTTGCGCCTTTCAGACTTAGAAAATAGGCATTCTCGGTGGTTTGTTCACTCTGGTTTCTGGGATCAAGGAACCATATTCTGGTTCCCGGTCCGAAAGTGGACGAACCAGGAGGATCCGAACCAAATGGAACATTGAGTCCATCCGTATGAAGGCTGAGTTGATTGATTGTGATAGGGTCCGCAAGTAGCCCCTGATCGTGAAGAATCTGATAATCCAGGAAACAGACACCCGCGCCTCCGGTGACTATCTTGATGGAATCAAAATCTTCAGCCCCTGACGAGGGTGGATTGTCCTCCGATTCATGGTTGAAATCTCGTGGGAAACCACGAAACCGCACGATATCCGTAGGATTCAAGACTAATGTGGAAACCAAAAGCTGTATCGGATCCAATGCTTCTTGTGGCCGGTCGGATTCATTTGTCCAAATTGTGGCGCTGAATATCAACTCAAATGTTGCGGAGCGCAGGTAGTAGTTGGAATGTTTCGAGAGAGTCCCACCGATCGGACGAAACCTTTCGATACCCTCGAAATGAATATTCAATAAAGGAAATTCTGCGATCCAATTTCGCTCCAAACGGATGCATTGATCGGGAAGCCGGAAAGTTTCTGGCCCAAGTGACAATGTATTTCTCAAATTCCTGAAATCGACAGCCGTACCATCTATCAAGTTGACGGTGACGGTGACGTCCGAGGGGATTGTTAATGAGAGTGGAGGGACATTGTCACGAACCGACTGGAAATCTCCTCTGATGAGAATTCGGTCTTCAGAAATACTCTCTATACTGAAGGTATCGCGATCGGATTGGTGTGCATCGAATTGCGATGATTCCACCGCAGAGGCGTTTGAGAACCAGAGGATAGTTGCGGTCGCCAAATAAAGGAGTCCCCGCGTGAGGAAAGCACAATATACCCAAATTCTCATGATATTCCTTTTAAAACACATAACGATTCAAAGATTACTCTAAGGAAAGCCAATTGAAACTGTTACCCAGATGCCTCTCAATTAGAGACATAATGTATCTTATGCGACAATACAGGAAATGAGGTGAATCCCCCTCTGATCGAGAAGTCGGGTCTAGTAGGACTTAAATTGATTCCCTCGACGCACAGAATTGTTTCTAATACAATCGCGGTTATGGGGCAAATCGGAATCCACCGATAGATTTGTCGCTATCGGACATGGTCGATAACCCCGCCTTGAACGCCGCCCACTTGTTTCAGCCAAATGAGTATCAGCTCAGATGCTGGATGAACTCCGCTCGCGAAAGTGAATGATCGGAATGATTGTTGGGGTCCCAAAAGAGACATTTCCAGAGGAACGGCGAGTAGCCGTTGTTCCCACCCTTGCGAAGAGCTTCGAGAAATTGGGTGTCGATGTCTGGGTCGAATCCGATTGTGGACTAGAAGCGGGATTTCCAGATCCTGCCTACAAAGAAGTCGGATTTTCTGTCATCTCCGATCGTTCTCGCCTACTAAACAAAGCCGATGTCTTGTTGCAGGTTCGAGGGCTTGGTGCGAACCCGAAGATGGGCGAAGAAGATATCCCTTTCTTCAAGAAAAACCAGATTCAGATCGGTTTTTTGGATCCACTGACCGAGAAGGGTTCTATCGATAGGCTGGCGGGAGCGGGTGTGATCGCTATGTCGATGGAGATGATACCCCGGATTACTCGCGCTCAAAGCATGGATGCCCTCTCTTCGATGGCCACGATTGCCGGTTACAAATCGGTGGTCATGGCAGCAAATCTTCTTCCACGCATGTTTCCAATGTTGATGACCGCCGCCGGTACGGTGGCTCCCGCTCGTGTTTTTGTCATTGGGGTCGGTGTTGCTGGGTTGCAGGCGATCGCAACCGCGAAAAGATTAGGGGCGGTGGTATCGGCGTACGATGTCCGTCCCGCTGTCAAGGAGCAAGTTCAAAGTGTCGGAGCCAAGTTCATTGAAATGGAACTGGAGTCGGACAGTTCGGAGGATCAGGGCGGTTATGCCAAGGAACTCGGTGAGGAATTTTATAGGCAACAGAGAGAATTGATGTCGGAAGTATTGAAGGATTCTGATGTCGTGATTACTACCGCCGCGATCCCAGGAAAGAAAGCACCAACCCTAGTTACTAGGGAAATGGTTGATGTGATGTCCCCGGGGTCACTTGTCATCGATTTGGCCGCGGAGCGCGGCGGAAATTGTGAACTGACCCGATTGAATGAGACAGTCCTTCATGAAGGTGTTCAAATCTTAGGGCCAGGCAACCTTCCCTCAACAGTTCCCTTCCATGCCAGTCAAATGTATTCGAAGAATCTTGTGACTCTCATGAACCATCTGGTGAAAAATGAAGAGATTGTCATCGATCGTCAAGATGAAATCACTCAAGGGATTCTGATCACCTGGGATGGCGATGTGGTCCACCCGATTGTCCGGGAGAAACACGGCCTTCCACCTATTGAAAAGCCTGGACCCACTAAAGAGGAAGTTGAGGAGAAGGCAGATGGAAGTTGACATTGTCTCGTTAATCACCATTTTTGTACTCGCGATCTTCATCGGTTTTGAGGTGATCACCAAGGTTCCTCCCACGCTTCACACTCCATTAATGTCCGGGTCCAACGCAATATCGGGCATCACCATCATTGGTGCAATACTCGCTGCTGGCTCTGACCACATTGCTCTTCAAGTTTTAGGTTTTGTGGCTGTCGTGCTCGCGACCATCAATGTTGTTGGCGGATTCTTGGTCACTCATCGGATGCTGGCGATGTTTCGAAAGAAGAGGGATTAACGGATGCCGCAAATCCCCGAAGCTGTGATCAATATTGCCTATCTGATCGCGGCAGTCTTGTTCATCTTTGGTCTTAAAGGGCTCTCACATCCCCGGACAGCTGTTCGGGGTAATCTCCTGGGCGCTCTTGGGATGCTACTGGCGATAGTTGCCACATTGTGCGAAAAACAAGTCCTTGGATTTGGAACCATTTTGGCTGGAATGGCGGTTGGCGGAGTGATTGGTTTGGTGCTCGCCATCAAGATCGAGATGACGGCCATGCCACAGCTCGTTGCCTTGTTCAATGGGTTCGGGGGAGGCGCATCGATTTTTGTCGCTGGCGCGGAGTGGATTCGGATAGAGGATCCAATATCCATCCATGTCAGCACGGCCACCGCAACATCTGGAATTATTGGCTCGGTTACGCTGTTGGGAAGTTTGATTGCTTTCGGAAAACTTCAGGGCGTGATGACCGAGAAACCCATCCTTCTCCCGGGGCGACATCTTCTGAATCTCCTGATCCTCATTGGTTGCCTCGGGCTCGGTTATCTTCTCATCACCAATCCCGGATCGGTCCTTCTCTATTGGATGTTGGTTCTGTTAGCGGCGGCTCTGGGGGTGACAGCGGTGATACCAATTGGTGGTGCCGACATGCCGGTGGTCATCTCCCTGCTGAACTCTTATTCGGGGTTGGCGGCCGCCGCGACTGGGTTTGTGATTGGGAACACCGGGCTCATCATCGCCGGTTCCCTGGTTGGCGCTTCCGGGTTGATCCTGACCAACATCATGTGTGTGGCGATGAACCGATCGCTGGCCAATGTGATGCTCGGCGGATTGGGGGCGACTGTCACCGAGGGACCGAGCGCCGACGATGTGTATGAAGGGAAAGTAAAATCCACAACAGCCGATGAAGTGGCGATGTTGCTGGAGACCGCGCAACGGGTGGCGATCGTGCCGGGGTATGGTCTAGCGGTTTCGCAGGCCCAACACCAGGTCCGGGACCTCACCAACCTGTTAGAGGAACGCGGGGTTGAAGTGGAGTTTGCGATCCACCCTGTTGCGGGACGGATGCCCGGTCACATGAATGTTCTCTTGGCGGAGGCGGATATCCCCTACGAGAAACTCAAAGAGATGGATGAAATCAACCCAACCTTCGGTCAGGTCGATGTTTCTCTGGTGATCGGCGCAAACGATGTGGTCAACCCGGATGCCCGCGAAAACCCTCAAAGCCCCATCGCCGGAATGCCGATTCTGAATGTCGACCAATCGCGCACTGTCATCATCATCAAACGCAGCCTCTCCCCCGGTTTCGCCGGAATCCCAAACCCACTCTTCGCCATGGACAACACGCTGATGTATTTCGGAGACGGGAAGAAAGCACTGTTGGATTTGGTTGCGGCGGTGAAGGAGTTGTAAGATGCCGTCACTGATCCCGGGCACTCACGGGAATTTCGCCGTCGCGGATCTTGAGGACCCGGAAGTTCCCGAAAAGCTTGTCGAGATCATTGCGGGTGAACTCGTTTCATCGCTTCCCCCTTCACGCGTTCACAATCGGATCGCCCCCGAAGGTGCAGTGACGGACTTTCTCCTAAGGAAACAATTTAACCCCACCAAAGGGTCAAATCCATTTCAATGGATGGTTTAGACCGAGCCCCGGAATTCATTTCGGGGCGGCCCGATCCGAGGGTGAAACCTTCGCCGCGTTCGATTCACGCTCAACCGCCGCCCAGGAATGAATTCCTGGGCTAACCATACGAAGTCCACTAAAGGGACTCCACACGGTTTCCTTTCTCCAATCAGCGGCTCCGCTGCTGCACGCTCGAAAATCCCGGAATGTTTCAGATCACTTCACTCTTCCCACCAAACCCGGTTCGCCTCCTCGTCGGTGATAAACCCCTCGTAACGTCCCAGCCAGTAAGCTTGGATATATGCGGCGCCACCGATTTCCTCCCGGCCCACACCGGGGAATTGCAGAATTAAAGAAGTGTCTTGCCAGGTCTTTGCTCCATCTCGGCTGATATAAAGCCCGGCCGGGGTTCCGGCATAGAGATCGTCCGACTCCCTCGGTTTCCATAACGCTTGGACCGAGGGGATGTCCAGCCCTTCTTTACTGACAGTCCAACTCTTCCCTCCATCCTCCGTCACGGCGACGCCGGATTCCATGAGACCGTACCAACGCTCCAGGTTCTTGGAATCGACCTGGATGTCCCGGATGGGAAACGACTCCGCGTAGGCGATCAGTTCACTCATCTCTTCGTTGGTGATATCCGCGGTTTCTCCAGTTCCCGCAACCCATTCGAAAAGTTCGTCAAGCCTCTTTAGTACTGGCGACCAGGTTTTTCCTCCATCTTCGCTGACACTGAGGAAGGGCTTTCTTCCGCCCTCTATATCAACGTTCACAGACCGGAAGAGGCGGCCCTGTTTCGTTTCGTCGGCACGGATCCACAAGGGATGTCCTCCGACCGGAAGAAAATCGCCGAACCCCCGAGGACGCTTTGGAGGAGCCGGCACATTCCATTCGGAATCGTGCTCGGAACGCGTCGCCACACCCTCCGAGGTCAACATGAACAAGGTCGCAACTTCTCCGGATAGATCGATGGTGAAGGCGACATCGGCGGGTAGTGAGGGATCGGTCAGTTGTTTCCAGGCGGTTCCAATTTTTCGCCATCCCAAGTCGATGCTTTTATAAACGCCGCGCGGTCCTTCCGCGTAGAGAATCTGGGAATTTTTCGGATCGATCTTCAGCCTCGTCGCGGGATGGGAGGAAACTCTTCCCCAACCTCTTCCTCCATTGACGGTCCGGTAAATTCCACTATCGGTCGCCGCGAAGGCGGTCGCTGTATAATCGGGCGAAAAAAGAAAGTCGTTCACCCGAGGAAGACTTCCCATCGGATGCCAGAGTTCTCCCGCGTCGACGCTCCAATAACCGCTGCCGGATGTATCCGCCGCGAATTGCACATACGGATCGAGGGGAGAGACCTCGACCACGGAGACAATTCGGCTTGTCCAGCCATCCGCTGCGTAAGGGCTTCCCTTCCATTCGTACTCGTTATCGAAACTCCGTTGGTAAACGGGTAGTGGGTCCGCCGCTTCCTTTCGTCCATTGCTGCCAACCACGATCTCGATATCCTCGCGGATACTGTTCATCTGAGGTTGAAAGATCCGGCAAATCGGAAAGGTCTGAAGATTCCAGATCGAAGCCTCGGGATCCGAACACTCATCGCCTAAGACCGCCCGACAGAGGAAGTTGAACCAGGAGACTTTGTCTTCTTTGTGAGTCTCCCATCCATCGTTCATGCATTTCTTATAAAACCGTCTCAATTCAGGGTCCTCTTCAATCAAGTTGAGGAGGTAGAGATCCGGCAAGAGGTGGTCGGTGTCGTCGTAGTTCCCACGGGTGGGGCCCATGATGCTCTTTTCGGTTCGCTTGGGATCACGGAAACCGAGGCGGTCCACCCATTCGTCGTGAAGGGCTTTCACCTTTTCGTTACCGGTGATCATCGCGGCGACCTTGAGGCCGGTGATGGCCATGAGCGACCCTCCCGAGGGTTCCTTGTCCCCGTCCATTCCTCGCCACCCGCCGATTAAGACGGTGCTCTCGCGTTCTCCATCTGTGTGCATGACTCGCATATCGTGCGAAAGGTGCGCCCAGTTTGACATGTCTGTCACGATCTCCCGAATCGCTTCCTTTTGGGCCTCATCGGCGGCGACGAAATAATACATTCCCAACCCGTGAAAGACCTGGTCGTGATTGTGGTGGCTGGGGCCTCCGCGATACCGAAAGTGCTTGTACTCCCCCACACCCTGCGCCCAGAGATCCAAATCACCCCCACCCATTCGTTCCGCGTAGGAGGCCCCATGGCCGTAAGCGATTCCTCTGGCAAGATACCCCGGGACACCGCTGACGAGGGTGAGAATGCGGAGACCTTGGATGATCTCACTGGCGCGATCATAAGCGGCCTTGTACTCGGGGTGATCCGTGCCGAGGGTGTCTCGCAGATAAGCGACATGAAAGGCTTCCCCGGTGAGCAGATTTCCGGTCCAGGAACTCGTGTGGGCGATGTTCGAATCGCCTGTCGTCCCCTGATCGAATGTCCAACCTGGAGGCAGTTCGCCCGTTTCGACAAGGGTTTTCCAACCCCCGAGTTTCGGGTCGACATAATGATTGGGAGGAAGGAGGCGAACGCTGGAGGGATAAGTTCCCTCGATGTTGTGACGTTCCTCAGTGTTCTTCGCGAAATACACCGCTTTTTCGTGAAGCGTCTTCTTCCAAGATCCATGATCCCGGTAGGCCTCCGCGTAACCGCACAACAACAGACCGACAACGGTAGCAACCAACCAATTCATTCTCATCTTATCGAGCTCCCTCTTTTTCTTCCTAAACTCCTCAAGGGTCAAGGAGTTTGAATGATCAATGGTACATGAGATTTTCTAAAACAAGATCGCCGATACGCCGGTCAAACGGAATATCTTCGAAAACAGGCTCAGGCTTCCTCATGAGACTGAGGAATTACCTCCACCCATTTCCCGAACCCACCGAACAATCCCGCCAATAACAAATACGAAACCGTAAACTCCGGTGCGACCCACAACCCGAAATGATTAATCACATTTCCGTTCTCGAACTGATAGGCGTGAATGATTCCGACACTCGATAGGACCGCGGCGATGGCCATCCAAATGCTGGCCGAGTAAAACTTTCTGTCGATCAGGGCCACGGTCACCGCTGCCCAAATCATGCAGGTCAAAATAAACCCTTGGTTGAGGGCGATCATCCCTTCGAAGGGAAATCCGGCGGCCTGAAAACCGGGGAGCAATTCCTCGAGCGACTTCCCTGCCCCGATGGCTGTGTTGCTAATCATCAGGTACCCCCATGCCGCCACCGAGGGGAAAAGGCCCACGGCGACTGCAGGCGCATGGGACTGAGGGCTGACCTGGAAAGCCTGGGCGGTGATGACGATGCCGATCCAGAGGAGGATCGCCACCGCAGCCTCAAGTGGGATGACCGCCAGCACCAAGGGCATCGCTCCCAGGAAACAGACCGCCGCTATGAAGACCGCGTTGTAGATCGAATACCCCGCCCGCGCTCCCATTTTCTTCCACCCTGGATGGCCAATGTAGATGGTCGTTGGGAAACAACTCCCGAAGGCGGCGCCGATTAAGGTCCCGACACCGTTCACAGCCAGCGAAGAAGTGGCGGAATAACCATCCCCGGCCGCCTCCGCGCTCTCGATGTTCTGAAGTGATCCGACCACATTGAAGAGCCCCATCGGGAGAATGATGCTGAAAAACGCAAGAGCCTCCTCCGAAGAGAGGGCCTGAAGGAGACTCCCGATCGACAGATCCGGGGTCCGTAGTTGGAGTTCCCCGATGGCGGGGCCGATGCCCGCTGGGTCCATCGGACCATACCCAAAAGGGACCCCGACCCAGGCGATCAGTGTCCCGACAATGACCGCGAGCAAGCCTCCCGGAATTCCAAATGGGAAGCGTAAACCGGTCAGGTATTGGAGGAGAAGAATCCCGAGTGGGAGGAGGGCGATCAGGGGAAGATTGAAAATTTTCAACGCGAAATCCATCGCGATAAAGGTGATGGCAATTCCCGCCAAAGTCGAAAGGAGTGCGGCGCGCGGTGTGTGTTTTCGAATCCATTCGGCGAAGAATGAACCGATGAATTCAATGATCCCGCTGCCGACACAGGCCACCAGGCCGATTTTCCAGGCCAGTTCCGGGTCGCCCGTTTGTCGATACACCGGCGCGATGACAAGGAAGATGTAGGCGAAGACACTGGGGGTGTTGATACCGTATGGCAGGGCGGTGACATCGTCTCGACCCGTCCGATCCATCAGTCTCTTCGCCTGCCAAGCATAAAACAGGTTTCCGAGGATGACCGCGATGGCCGTACCGGGAAGGATGCGACCGTAGATCAGACTCCCCGGCATTCCGCAGACCGCCGAACAGAGATTGACGATGACGATGAGTTGAACCAGGTTGTCGATGGCCAATCCAAAGAAGCCATCGAGGTCTTGGGGAACGAACCAACGCGACCGGCGATTAGTTTCAGACATGGTTATTTCTTGAATGGCCACCCCAAAGGTTTCAGTTCGGACATCTTCGCTTTGAACTCCTCAAAATCGGAGGAGGATTGAGCCGACTTGAGGATTCGTTTCACTAAGGTGACATCCATCAAGCAAGATGTCCACTTCCAAAAATCGCTCCGAGGGAGGGGGGGATAACCGATCACCTTAGCTTGGGGTTGAATCTCCCCCGCCACTTTGGTTCCGGCCATAAGAATAGCGCCATCACCAATCGTTGTGTGATCGGCGACCCCGACCTGGCCAGCCATGATGACATTCTTACCTGTCTTTGTACTCCCCGAGATCCCGGCGAATGAGATGATGATGTTGTGACGCCCAATCTCGCAGTTGTGGGCTATCTGTACGAGGTTGTCGATCTTCGTTCCTTTGCCGATCCAGGTCGGTTTAAGCATCCCTCGATCGATGCAGACATTCGAACCAATCTCGACATCGTCTTCGACAATCACAATTCCCGCGTGTGGGATCTTGAGACTTTCGAAAGTGCTTGGATCGTCATCGCAAGGTTTTTGAACATACCCGAATCCATCGGTCCCGATCACTGTCCCACTATGAACAATCACTCGATTTCCGAGCTGGCACCCCCAATCGATGACACTGTTATAACCGACCTGGCATCCCTCGCCGACAGTCGCTCCCCGACCGATGACCGCGCCCGCTTTGATAACCGACCCCGCGCCGACTTTCGCTCCACCGCAGATCCGCGCGGCGGAATCGACTCGCGCTTCCGGGTGGACCTCGCTCGCTTCGCCATCGCCTTCATCGATCGGAACAAATTCTTTCAACAGCATTCCGAAAACCAACTTTGGTAAGGGGTGGCGAATCGCGGGAATGGGGGTTTCTTTCGCCTGGCTGGGAATGATGGCGGCCGCGGCTCCGGAAGAGGAGAGCGAATCGATCGCCTCTTTGCTTTCGGCCCAAACGATATCCCCCGGTTCGGCGCAATCCGCTGTATTGACCCCATCGACTGTCACGTTCTCCGCGCCCTCGCCGACCAATTCGGAATAAGGTAATTTCGCGAGTTCTCCCAATTTTTTTGCTTCTTTAAATTTCATCGATACCAGCCTTCCGTTAGTTGTGTCGCTTGCATTCAATCCGCCAGCCCCGGCAAGATTGGAGACCCTACCATCCTCATTGAGAGAAGAGGAGGGTTCTGTCTCCCCTGTTAATGAAGGGACCGGGAGACTATTCTTTTTCATACATGGGGAAGAGGCAATGAGAGGGCGCCGATCGATCTAGGGATGAATTCAGAACCTGTCCGAATACTTCGTATCATCGCCAGACTCAACGTCGGCGGACCGGCCATTCACACGATTTGTCTAACAAATCGACTCGTGGAACGTGGGTACGAAACCCTGTTGGTATCCGGCAGAGAAGGAGACCGCGAGGGAAATATGTATGATCTCGCGGAAAGCCAGGGAGTCCAACCACACTTCATTGAAACCCTTGGCCGCGAGGTCGATCTTCGTTCCGACCTCGCAAGTTACCGTGAGATCTGTCGTCTCATCCATCAGTTCAAACCCCACATCGTCCACACCCATACCGCGAAGGCGGGCGCTCTTGGAAGGTTGGCCGCCCATCGTTGCAAGGTCCCCCTGATCGTGCACACCTTCCACGGTCATGTCCTTCGGGGGTATTTTGGGAAACCGAAAACCGAGTTTTACCGGAGGGTCGAGAAGCAATTAGGGAAATGGTCGACCAAACTCGTAACTGTCAGTACAGCCGCTCGAGATGAATTGGCCGCTATGGGAGTGGCTCCCATGGATAAGTTTGTCCCTATACCGCTTGGACTTCCTCTGGAAAAATTTCGAGATGCGAAGAGACTGCACAAAGGTAAGATTCGAAATGAATTGGGGCTAGACGAGAATCACTTTCTTGTGGGAATCGTTGCACGCCTCGCACCCATCAAGAATCACAGAGAATTCTTTCAGGCCGCCAAGTTGATCTCCGCCGAGCATTCGAATTTTAGATTCTTGGTAATCGGCGATGGCCCACTCCGTAGTGAACTTGAAGAACTTGTGCGGGAAATGAAGATCGAGGACCAAGTCATTTTCCTCGGTATGAGAGCGGACTTGGATGTCATCTACGGTGATTTGAATGTCTCGGTGCTTACCTCGAAAAATGAGGGTTTACCGGTCGCATTGATTGAGGCACTCGCATCAGGCACACCGATCGTAGGTTCCGATGTCGGAGCAACACATGAACTCAAAAACTCTTCATGGGCAAGTGGTATTTATCCCCCCGGTGATGTCGAAGTATTGGCTGGTGCGATAATGGAAGCCTATCGGCGATACTCTGACTATCAACTTATCACCCGCGAAATGAAATCGGAAATCATCCGTCGATACAGTGTCGAACGGTTGGTTGATGACATCGACCGGCTTTACACCGATATGAGGGGACTGCATTAAACTCGCGGTCAAAGATAAGTGGCAACGTCCCTTGTTTCCGAGTCCGACCTCACCGATAATCTTAAAAGTGATTGAGGATGCGGGGGAGATCCGCGAAATGATCCCTTCTTTCGAGCAAGTGTTTAGGAGCAATCGTTGGAGAGTCCACTCACCCACCCAGGGATTTCATTAGTCGATTCTGAAGATTTCGGATTCTTTGAAATCTCCGGGACAGATGCGACCGATTACCTCCATCGACAATTGAGCAATGAAATCCGTAACCTGAAACCCGGTGCGGGTGTCCCAGTTTGTTATCTCAATGCTCAGGGACGAATTCGACTATTCTTTCATCTTTGGAAGACAGAGAGTGGATATTTCGCCCAAATCGTGGGTACCCAGCGTGATCAGTTCATCGAGGAGATGGAACGACTCGTTTTCCGCGAGGACATCGAGTTCGTAGACAAGTCGGATGAGCTATCCTCGATCATTCTTTTTGGAAACTCATCCGAGAATCAACTACCGATACTGCTGGAGATTGAATCTCCGGCTGAATTGCTAAGTTTTGTCGATCAAGATTCAAATGGGATTCCGCTCCGGATTCTTCGTCTCGATTGGTTGCAAGTTCAAGTGTTTCAATTGGTTTTCCCCAGATCACAGAGAGAATCCATCGAAAACCGAATCCAACATTATGGGCTAGAGAAGGATGGATGGGAGGAATTCCACACTTTGCGGGTTGAGAAGGGGACTCCTTGGCCAGATTATGAAATCAACGATTCGATGATACCCTATGAATGCGGTCTTGGTGAATCGGTCTCCTTAACCAAGGGTTGTTATGTGGGACAAGAAGTCATCGCCCGAATGGCGAACCTGGGAACGCCACCAAGATTATTGCGGGGTCTTGTGTTCGATGAATCTAAGTCCCCCGCCCCGGAAAGAGGGAGTCGGGTGATTTCTGGTGATGTC
>JAJDBZ010000653.1 GCA_029261095.1 Candidatus Omnitrophota bacterium
CAGAAACGATTTCACCATCCAGGGACTGAGTGTTATCCATGCGACCCCACTATGAACAAACAAATACGATATACTTTTTCTCAACCCCGGTTTTGTTCCGATGGCCCAGCCAAGGATCAATACAAATTGGAGGAGATAACAGAACAACAGTGCGTTTAGTTTTGTCCCCATCGCCATCCCACAAAAAAAAGAACTAACAAGAAGAACTCGAAGCGACCTTTTATCGAGCGCCTCCCACAACAAAACCATCGATAAAAATGAAAAGAAATAGACGGTCCGCTGGACATTCACCATAACAGGGAGACGAAAGTGAACACAGCAGAGATAAAAAACGCACCCGTACAAAACCCCATGGGAGTGTTTCAACCGACCCAAAACCGAATAGATCAATGTCAGAATCGGAAAAAACTGGAGAAATGCGAAAACTTTCGCGGTGGTATCGTTCCCAACAGACAAAGAAAGTGCGTAGTGCAACTGCCCATACATCGGATAGTGAGAGGGGAGGTTGTAAGGCACCTCTTGGAGAAACCCGCCGTGGTAAAGGTAATAGATGGGAACCCCTAGGTGATACCAGATCGAGTCTTCTTCACGTTCCGGGACCAGTGTCCCGAGAAAATAAAACCCTAAGAGACATGTCATCAATCCGAAAGCGAGTGGAGAGGATCTCGCCGCCCGTTTGATCCCGCCTGCGATAGGCGCGGCCTCTCGGTAAACTGCCCAGGCTGCTGGCAGCGAAAGAAGGACCGAAAAAGGGGTGAGGAATTCGGGTCGCAATCCTCCCATAAGGCCGATGAAAAAGTAGGCGATTGAAAAGACGGACAGACCCAAACCATAGGAGAGAGCGAGACGATGTCCATAAGGGAGAGGCACAGAGAACCATCGCCCGAGTGTAAGGCCCACGCCAAAAACCAGGAGAAACTGCCAAATCCCCAAGAACGCCTCAAACATGAAATCAAGGTAACAGAGTCGTTCGACCCTGGTTAGTTGAACCTTCCACTCGACCATCCGATCCATTAGTCTTCCGCCCGGACAATCGACCGAGAAATGAGAACCGCGTCAAATGAATGAGATGAATGTGGATGGACCCACCGTAGAAAAGCCCAAGCGCTTGAAGTCGCTCGATGCGTTACGGGGATTCGACATGTTTTGGATTACCGGTGGGACCTATTTCTTTGGAAAACTCTTCGAATGGACCGAAGTCCCCTTCCTTCTATCGCTTGGCCAGCAATTCGAACACACCGAATGGAATGGATTTACCTTTTACGATCTCATTTTCCCCCTCTTCATGTTTATGGTGGGGACCAGCCTTCCTTTCGCCATGAGCCGCAGAATCGACCAGGGAGCCGATAAAAAGAGCCTTTTCTTACACGTTGTCCGACGGTTTCTCACACTCTTCATTTTCGGTCTGATTTACGGCGGCCTCCTCAAACTGGAGTTTGAGGAGATGCGTTGGCTCGGAGTCTTGCAGAGGATTTCGCTTGGATACTTCTTCGCCTCTTGCATCGTTCTTCTTTTCTCGATTCGGGGACAGGCGATCGCGCTGTCGGTCATCCTCCTGGGATACTGGGCGATGATGGAGCTGATTCCGGTTCCAGGTCATGGAGCGGGGGTTCTGACACCCGAGGGAAATCTTGCCGGCTATGTCGATCGCCAGTTCCTTCCTGGACGGTTTTGTTGTTATGAGTATGGGGATAACGAAGGAATACTAAGCACCTTTCCTGCAATCGGGAGCGTCTTGCTTGGCGTTATGGCGGGACACTGGCTCAGATCAAAGAGAGACGATCTACAAAAAGGAATTGGTCTTCTGGTGGCGGGGATCGTTTCGCTCGGGATCGCATTGGTCTGGTCCCCCCTCTTTCCCATCAACAAACTGATGTGGACCAGTTCATACGTCCTCTTCGCTGGGGGGTGGAGCCTGATTCTATTGAGTTTCTTCTATCTCTTGATCGATGTCTGGGGGTGGAAGGCGTGGGCTTTCCCGTTCGTGGTTATCGGGATGAACGCGATTACAATCTATTTAGGCCAACGGTTGATCGATTTCCGACACACAGCGGAATTCCTGTTTGGGGGGGTCGGATCGTTGGTGGGTTCCTTTGAGGTGGTTTTGATTGCTTTTGGAATGGTATTCTTGAAATGGATATTTCTGTATTTCCTTTATCGAAAGGGCGTGTTCCTGAAAGCCTAGGAGAATTTCCCGGGGGGATTTTCGCCACCCTTCTCTCTGTTATGATCTGCGCCCAATGAAACGGATTCCGATCTATTTTCTGCTGCTGGCCACATTCGGCGGAGTGATCCGTTTGGAATCGGGTCATTGCCAGGGTGCCGCGGAGGAATTGTTGAGCCGAATTCCGGCTCGCAACTCGGGGGACAATAACCGATACAGCCTCACTGATATTCAATTTGCTCTCCGTGCGCGCCTCGACTGGAATGCTCTTCTGAGAAGAGCGCGAGTCATCAATGAGGAATCGGGTTTGACTTTCACCTTGGTGGTCGGAAGTTCGCTAGGGAGTTGTGGAACAGAACTGGTCGAATGGCCTCATGCCCCCACAATCCGAAGTGGCCAGATCTTCGTCTCGGAAGGACTTCTAAAGAGGGTTTTTGAGATCTACCCGGATTTTAGAATGGAGGGGCAAGAGGAGGAACCCTTGGACTCGCCTCCCATAGCGGCTTTGGAGGAAATGGCTCTTGAAGAGCCACCTGAACTCTACAGTGAAGAGACACCCAAGAAACTGGCCAACATACTGGCGGTTTTCATCCCATCAGATCAAGTGATCGTGGACGGCACATCTGCGAAAAAGAGCGTTGCGGAAAGACTCGAAGGTAAAGTTTCTCAGAATGCCTCTATTGAGGGGATCACCTTGGATACAGAGATTCTCGATTCGGGCGACATCGAAAACACCTATCAGAAGGGGGATGCGTTGGTGGCATTTCGAGTAACATCATCTTCCCCCACCACTCCGAGCGCGTTCTTTTATTACGATTCTCCAAGTCTCCCCAACCAGAACCGTGAGCAAGGTTTGGTCGAATGGGATCGAGTCACCCCAAGACAACGCGGCGGAAGTCGATCCTTAGCGGAAGTATTCCACCGAAATTTTTCCGAAATTTTCGGATCAGGTCGCGCCATCGGAGTGCGAGGGGCGCCAATTCAGCTCCTTCAGGGTCGCCGAATTCCATCGATTCAAGTAAACCTGGGAATCTCTTCGGCCAGCGAGGAAAGCGAAATCGACCAGATGATCGAGGTCATCGGAAGATCGCTTTCCCAACTGAACAGCGAGGATTAGGGAATCATGGTTCGCAACGATTTTTTGGTGCTTTGGTTGGTGGCGGTGACCCTGGTTATTTTCCTGGTTCTAGGTGGAACTGTCTTTTTCGTTTGGCAATCGGGGCTCCTTTCTGGGGAAGTTCCATTGGTCGAATCGACTTCCGGAGTGGAGTGGGAGATCGAAGAAGAAGGAACCGAACCCGGTGAGGTCCAGGAAGCTCCCACCGGGATTACCTTCGAGGCACCAGTAGCCTGCTTGGACCCCGAGTCCGGCCTGTTGGTTCGAGAGAATCGAGCCATTCGAGAGGCCCCAACTCGATCGTTGCGAATGCTGCACATTCTCGGAAGTCTACATGACAGCCCTAACGACCCCAAATTAACGGCCGCTGTCCCACCGGAGATTCAATTCAGATCTGTTTTTGTCGAGTTGGAAAGAAATCTGGTTTTCGTGGACCTTGCGGGGATACCGGAAGGTTGGGGCGATGACGATCCGCTTGTTGTGGGTCAGACTCTTTTCTCCATCGCGCATACCATCTGTTTCCAAAACCCAAGTTATCAAGCCGTTCAATTCCTGATCGATGGCCGTGAGTCGAATCTTGCACCCGGTGGCTTCTTACTTTCAAAACCATTCGCACCCTTGGAGGACTGGATCAGAGGCCACTCTCTTTAGCCTCGGACACAGAAGAGCAATGGATAATCCAGAATCCTCACAATCAAAACCTATCGGAGTATTCGACTCTGGTATCGGTGGACTGACTGTGGTTCGGGCCATCAGATCCCGCCTCCCCAACGAAGGAATCGTCTATTTCGGCGACACCGCGAGAGTTCCATATGGCACCAAATCACCGGAAACCATTCGCAGGTACACACGTGAAATCTCATCGTTCCTTAACAATCAAGGGGTAAAATTAATGGTGGTTGCGTGTAACTCATGCAGCGCGACTGCATTGGATTGTGTCACAGAACACTTTGAGGGACCGGTCATTGGAGTCATTGAACCGGGCGCCCGGAAGGCATTGGGAGTAACACACAATGGGAGAGTCGGGGTGATCGGGACACAGGCAACAGTCCATAGCGGCGCGTATGAAAGAACGCTTCGACTCATTGCACCCGAAGTACAGGTTTTTAGCACGGCATGTCCCCTATTCGTCCCACTTGCCGAGGAGCGAATGGAAGGCCGAGAAGCGACACGCCTCATCGCCGAAGAGTATCTCGAACCATTGATTAACCAATCCATCGACACTCTCATTCTCGGGTGCACTCACTACCCACTTCTTATGGACACCATCCGGAAGGTGGTAGGGAGCGGAGTCACCGTTGTAGACAGTGCGGAGTCCACCGCCGATGCATCCTTCGACAAGCTCCAAGAAATGGGCTGCCTGGAACCATCGAACGAAGAATCGCCACTTGTACAGACCTATGTTTCAGACAACCCTTTGGGAGTTGAAAAATTTTGTCGGTCCTTGATGCCCCAGGAACGGGTATGGGTTGGAACTGCACAACCCACATTGATTTATCCTGAAGTTCGGGACTGAGAATCGGCAGAGAGAAGACCTTGATGGGGATAGAAACGAAAGAAGGGTGGCTTCATGGATAGTTTGATAACCTTCGAGGCATTTATTGGACTGACGCTCTTAAATTGGGACTGTGTCGAGGTGGGCCGAAACGACGCGGCGAACCTGGTCAATGCCGTTTTCGGGGCACGGGTCATGAAGCGACGCAAAGCAGTCTGGTTAGCCGGATTGGCTGTTCTCTTAGGGGCTGTCTTCTCGAGCGCGGTCATGGAGACCGCTCGAAAAGGAGTCTTTACACCATCGATGCTGGATGAATTGGTTGGAGACCAGGGCCGGTGGGCCGCCATCGCCATATATGTCAGCGTGTACCTGGTCGACACCGTTCTCCTTTATACATATTCCGCATTCGGAATGCCGGTCAGTACGACCGCTTCGTTAGTCTTCGAACTGGTCGGAGCGGCCATCGGCGTTTCACTAACACTCGGGATCGTTACTTGGGAGAAAGTCGGAATGATTCTCTTCGCGATTGTCATGTCCATTGTCCTCAGCGGGATCGGCGGTTTTCTTGCTCAGAGAGCGTTTCGGGGAGCGATCCGAGACAAGTCGGACGACCACAAAACAGTCATGCTGCATGGTCCTTGGATAGCGGGAATCATCTTTACTTGGCTGGCATGGTTTATGGTGATGAAAGGCCTGAAATCGGTTTCTTTTATTACCAACTTAAAGGAAAACACCTTCGAGGATTACAACACCCTCGCCGTTCTGTTGGTGGTGTGGGGTGTTTTCACGATGTTGATTTCCGGGATCCTAATGGTCCTGGGAACCAAAGGAACCAAACACCTCTTCTCTGCGACAGCCATCGTCGGAATGCTCTGTTTGTCATTTGCCTTCGGACAAAACGATCTCGCTAACTGCGCCTCACCTGGTTTGTCCGCTTTTTATATTTATCAGCACCCAGAAGAGACAGTGGGGGCGGCCACGAAGATTCAGATCAGCCATTGGTGGCTGTTCGGTTGTGGATTGCTGATGGTGGCGGGAATGACGACAAAGAATGCACAACGCGTGACCCGTGCGCAAGTCAACACCGGAAGCCAGTACGACCAGGTTGCCCTTTGGGCTCCGGGGTGGTGTCGAGGCCTCGCGAGATTGCTGGTTCGCCCAGAGCCCTCGGGTTTAACCATTGCGCCGGACCCTTCCACCACCGAGGGAGGTAAGAGGATTCATTATGACACCCTTCGGGCGTCGGTCATCATGGCCGTTTCGGCGTCAGTCATCGCATTCGCCTCAAGCAAAGGACTGCCCGTGTCGACCACTTATGTCACTTTTGCGGCGATCGTGTCGACCGGGTGGGGAGATCGTATTTTTGACCGGGGAGATGCCGACCTCAAACTGGGTCGGGCAATCTGGGTGGTAACAAGTTGGTTCGCCGCGGGGTTCATCGCGATGATCGCCGCCGGTGTGGTCGCTTTCGTGGTTTTCAAGCTGACTTGGTTGGGGTTCGTGATCGCTGTGGCGGCAAATCTCGGGACACGTTTCTATTTCAAAAATCGCGCCGACCGTCACGAGGCCATGCACCACCCGAAACAACCAAAGATCGAAGGTGAAACCAGTCCTTCAGGTGACGATAGCGATGACGATGATTGAGGGTTTTACGGATGCGATTGCATACCAAAATCAACCCTTGAGCCCGGTGAGGGTCACACCTTGGATAAAATATCTTTGAGTAAAGAAGAAGAGAAGGATCACCGGAAGGGTCATCAGCGCTGAAGCAGCCATCAGTTCGGACCACATCCCACCGCCCGATGTCAGCCCGCCATGTGATTGCCGAAATAGAAAGAGCCCCACCGAAATGGGAGTTTTATCGGTGTCGGCGATGTAAATGAGAGGTTGGATAAATTCGTTCCAGGTCGCCTGGAATTGGAAGATCGCGATAGCGGCAAGTGCCGGTTTCACCAGGGGAAGCATGATCTGCCAGTAGAGCTGGAAGAAATTACATCCATCAATCTTCGCTGCCTCGGTGAGGTCCTCGGGGATCGTTTTGTAAAACTGCCTCATCAAGAAAATAAAGAACGGGGCTCCCGCAAACGACAAAATGTAAAGTGGGAATAATGTGTTATACGTTCCCATTTTCGAGAATAAGACAAATTGAGGAACCATGGTCACCTGGGGTGGCAACATCATGGTCGACAGCATTAGAACAAAGAGAATATTTCGGCCCGGGAATTTCAGTTTCGCAAAGGCGAACGCAACCAGGGAGCAGGCGAAGAGTTGCCCCACGATGTTCAGGAATGTCAATTTGGTAGTCACCCACATGTACGTGCCATAAGGAACCCAGAGAAAAACCTCGCGATAACTGTCCGACAGACGTTCCCATAGAACCTCGGGATAAGGGGTTTTCTCCAGAAAAAATCTGATGACTGCCTCGCCTCTCCCGGCGCCGCTCGTTTCGCCTTCCATCTTTGTAAATGTGAGGTGTTCGATATCGTATCTCTTTTGTTCGGTAAATTTCCAGAAAACATCCTTGTAGTTTCCGGAACTCAAGTGGATGGGATTTTCGGTTTTGAAGGTTTCGCCCTCCCACTCCAACTCCGCCGACAGTTTGTGGAACGATGCATCGCCTTTGACTCTCACCATCAATTGATCCAAGGGTTCGTCAGGCGATGCCAACGCGATCCTTCTTTCCGCGACGAGGAGCGATTCGGAATTAGAGAAATCATAGGGGGTTCGAGAATCATCCGGGGCGGGTGTGAGGCCGATATTAACCGACGCTTCGTTCCTCAAATGGATTGAGCCGATTTCGAGAGAACGATAGTAACGCCTCCAGGCTTCTTCGACATCCGCGAGGGTGACCTTCTCGACAATCTCGGCGATCGCATCTTCAGAAGTCCAGGTGGTCGGTGAAATTCGTGGATTGACTGAGCCATAAACATGATCGGCAATATCGGCCATTGCCAATACGAATTGCGAAGGCTCCATGCGAAACTTTGGTCGGCTCCATTCCCGACTCTCAAATATCTCTTCTACTCGTTTCTCGATCCCTGCCTTCAACTCGACCTGCATCGATTCCCATTTCTGATCGTTGAACTGAGGGGGTTTCCTCCAGTGAGGCGGGTGCGATTCAAAATCGAGGTATGGAGATGAGGTCACTTTCAAAGGGAGTTCGGGAATCCAAACCATCGGATCGTGAATGATTTCATCGTCGGCCTTGAATGAGGTGGATATCATCCATAAAAAAGGAAGCGAGAAAAAAACCGATAACACGATCAGGGTGAGGTGATAAATACACTGGCTCCATTTTGTCGAGGGTTTCATTCTCCGTCCCCCTCATAATAGACCCAATCTTGTGAGGATCGGAGTTGGATCAGAGTCAGGATGAGCGTGGCAATAAGAAGCAACCAGGCCATTGCAGAGGCGATGCCCATACGGAACCAAAAAAATGCATTGTTGAAGAGGTAGTATGCATAGAAAGTGGTCGCGTCTGCGGGGCCCCCATACGTCATCACCATTGCCTGGGTAAAAATCTGAAGAACTCCAATCGTGCCCATGATGAGGTTGTAAAGAATGTATGGGGTCAGCAGGGGAAGCGTGATATGAAAAAGTTTCCGGAAAAACCCTGCTCCATCCAACCTTGCGGATTCGTAGTAGTGGGGACTGATTCCCTTTAATCCCGCCAACCAAATGATCATGGTCGCACCCGACCCCCAAAGCATCATGAGGACGATTGAGGGCTTGGCGGTGGATTGCCCGGCCAGCCAGTCCGGCCCCTTGATGGGAAGAAGCGATTCGATGACATCGTTGAGAAGGCCACCCTCTGGACGAAGGACAAATAACCAGAGAACGGCGCTGGCGACAAACGGGACGATGGCGGGAAGATAGAAGAGTGTGCGATAGGTGGCCATCAGCCGGATTTCTTGTTGTAGCAAGAGAGCGATTCCCAATCCGAGAATCATCATGAGCGGGACTGCCATCAACATGTAAACGGTGTTCCAAACCGATTTCCAGAAGAGTGGGTCCGAGGCCTCCCATTCCCATTTCCAGGGTAGCCAGGAATTGACTTCCACCTGTAGCCCGAGGAGTTCGCGGTAGTTTTCCAGCCCCACCCAACGCGGCGAGTGAAGAACGTCATAATGAGTAAAAGAAAGAAAGAGGGAGGCGAGAATCGGACCTGCCATGAATAGAATGAATCCGATAAGCCAGGGTGAAAGGAAGATATACCCCCACAGTGCCTCTTGGCGAGACACTTGGCCCATTGAACCCTGTTTCTTAAGAGACCAAAGAATGTAAACCAGGAGAAGGCCGACCACAATTCCGAGAGCGCCCCAGGGTTTGGCGGGATCGATTTCGGGGGGTGCGTTTTCCAAACGCTCGATTTCCGCGTTAACCTCTTGGGTATATCGGTCCAGGATATCTTGCGGGGATGCGTTTCCGAAACTTGCCTGGTCAATTGCATAATACTGTTTGTCCCATAAGATCTGACCGACTGGAGACACCGGTCTGAATTTCGATACAGGTAGAAGGCTGAATGCTGTGAGGATCCCCTCTTTGAACGATTGGGGGAGATCCGGATCGGCCAAGATAACCTGATTAAGTGCCGCTTCGTTGGCGATTCGATTCGCGCTCATACTGGGAACCGACATACGCCCTTTGCTCCGATTGTAATCCCGTTG
>JAJDBZ010000654.1 GCA_029261095.1 Candidatus Omnitrophota bacterium
TGACCGTACAGGCGAAACACACTGAGATCCATAGTCATCCGGATGTCATACGCAATGTTAAGCTCATCCTCCGCGACCATGCCGGATTCGATGATCAATCTCCGGATGCGGTGAGTTCCAGTCGTTCGACAATCTCAGAAATCGGTTCGGAACCTTCCAACCAGTAGTCGGGTACAAAGCCCCTTCCCTCTGTGAATAACCCAGTCGGGTCATGGAATATTTTCGAACCCGCTTGAATTCTGATGGTCGAGTTTGGCAGTGAATAGAGTTTGATTTCTCCGAACCGAGCCATCCCTCGAGTATTCTCGCCAACAACGATGGCCTGGGAGTATTGTTTCGCCATCAATACAAATGTCTCGGCACTGGAACCGGTGTTGGAATCAACAAGGATAAGGAGTTTCCCATCGAATGGTGAAGAATTTGGAAGGATCTCCACTGGAGCCGCATCATGCGTCTTCCATTGTGTGGGCATTTGTTGGTTTTCGGCCTTCTCTAATTCTTCGAGCGCAAAGGCAAGACGTCCCCCGCTTTGTTCTCTTTCAGCTTCAGAGCGGGCTCGGGAGAACAACCACCGATGGAGTATGACATTCCCCTGAAGTGTCACCGGTGAGATCAGTTCCGAAACTTTCCATCCCGGTGAATTTCCCCCGTGGAGTCGGAGGAGCCATTCTCGCGCATAATGATCGCTGCCACCCGGATTACCCCTGAGATCGACTACGACCCATTCGCGCTCTCTGGCTCGATCCGCGGAATCGAGAAACCGTTTAAGGTCGAGTCCAACCAGCGTGGAGAAGGTGCGGATCTCAATTTTGGGAAAGGGTGTTTGGATCATTCGAAAGGGGCGCCTCATACTCCCGGAAAGGCGAACCTTCGGAGAATGAAGAGTCTGTTCCCAACCAACTTGATTCCCCTCCTTCGTTTCTACGGTAATGTGGACCGAATCCGGTTTCTCTTGGTGACTCCATTTTCCGAGAAAGTAATCCCGTGCCTCCGGCTTTTCAGGGACCGTTTCGAACAGATACTCTTTCGATGCCTCTCCATCGATTCCAACCAAATCCCCTCCAATCGCGTCGGAATGGTTACGTGGGCCATCGATGATTCTAAGCGGTAGCCCCGGCTCCTTTCGAACCTTGATACCTGTAAAGAAGACTCTGTCGGGATGATGACAAGGGATCCATTGGTTATGAAAAAACAACCCAAGGTGAAGATCCGGAACTCGACCGATGTACTCCCTCAGTAGATCGAGGAACTCGCGTTGACGCCATTTTTCTTGAGACGATATGTCGCTGGCCATCCCCTGAAAAAAAGCGGGCCAATCGAAGCCTTCGGATTGGAGGGCATCGTACCCGGAATACCCCTCGGTCAGGATTCTTTCAAGAACCAATAGATCCTGAAGAATTTTGGTGCGGTCAAGCGAATAAGAGTTTCGAATCGACTTTTCCCCAGCCGACAATAGGTCACGATAGGGGTTGTCCTCGGCCGCCCCCCATGTTGAATGAGTGGTCATTGATACGATCGATACAAGGAGACTGAGGAGGACGATTCGAGATGGAGTAATGTGGTTATCCTTCCTTCTCAGCAACAAGAAAAATACTGTCGTCCCCGCAGTACTCGGCTCTTTCCACTGTGAGGTGTTTTGAAACTGGAGTTACGATATTGCAGTAACCCTGAAGTCCGGGGATGGGAGAATCCGGTTCTAAACCGAACGCCCAAACATGGTCGTTGTATTTGACATTGGTGTGGATCCCCGGTCTCCAGCGTTCGCAGGAGAAGGAAGGGATGTGTAGAATCAACCTCCCCCCCGTTTTTAGTTTGCTAGCGATGTCGCTCAGGATCCCATCGAGATCGGGAATGTGCTCCAGCGTGTGAGAGGAAAAGATCACATCGACTTCTCCCTCAACTTCTTTCAGGGAATGAAATCGGACTGGGTTTCCAAAAGTATCCGTTGGTAATTGGTCCACAATGATCGAATGGAATCCCACTGAGGAGGCAGCCCCTCCGAAATCAATGATTCTTTTTGTTTCATCGGTCAGGATGGGAAGTAAAAAATCCAGATTCCTTTCGATCCCACGCCAACGAAAAATGCCCAACCGATCCCGACAATCGAAATGACGATATCTGAAATTCGCGGTGAAATTCTGTGCCTCATGGAGATCGTACGAGCGATCATAGGGAAGATGCGCCGCCATCATCTGCTGATATTCTTCGGACTGAAGAAACTCCCCGGTGACCAGTTGAGCGGTCGGGTTGGGTCGATCCCCCCCGATCACACTCCGAACCTTGTCAGCAATCTTTTGGGGTGAAAGTGTGTAGAGGCGACGAAAGAAGCTGGGGGATGGTGTGGTCATAGTCGTTAGTTGTTCTATTGAGGGATCTTTCTATCGAATCCTGACAAAGTAAATCCCGCTAGAGTTACGATTGACTCGTGATCGATTGAGACACCGTTCCTTCGTCCGGCTGGGTTGTGCTATTTTCAGTCTGAAATACTCTACTCCACGATTTGAAAGGCCCGCATGAAATACCGACGATTTGGAAAAACCGAGTTAAATCTCCCCATCCTCACCTATGGGGCCATGCAGGTGGGGGAACCGAAAGACGAAAATGTCCCGGCTGAAGTCACCCGCCGTGCCATCGAAGCCGGAGTCAATCACATCGAAACTGCGCAGGGATACGGGACCAGCGAAGAGCGTCTCGGTCGGATTCTGAAGGACCATGACCGTGACAAGCTCACGATCACCACCAAGATCGGTCCGCAAAAGACCCGTGACGAGATGTGGAAGAAGATCGAGATTTCTCTCCAAAGTCTCCAGATGGATCATGTGGAGAACCTGGATATCCATGGCATCAACCGTTTCGAGACCCTGGAGCTGACCCTCCAAAAGGGGGGCTGCATGGAGGCGGTTCGGGAAGCGATCGACCAGGGAGTGATCGGCCATATCGGATTTTCCACCCATGCTCCCTGCGAGGTCATTCTCGCGACTCTCAACACCGGGGAATTTGAATCGGTCAACCTTCATTACTACACACTTTTCCGAAGGAACCTTCCGGCGGTCCAACGGGCCATCGAACTTGATATGGGGATTCTCATTATCAGCCCGAGCGACAAAGGGGGGAAACTCTATGAACCAACCGACAAGTTGGTGAACCTCAGCAAACCTTATTCCCCCATCGAACTGAACCATCGGTGGACAATCTCCCATCCTGGAATCACCACCCTCACTGTGGGCTGCACCTACCCGGAGGAATGGGAGGCTCATATGCCGATGGCGGACCGTGATGGTCCTCTGAGCGAGGAGGAGCAGGCGGCGGTCCAACGCTGGGAAGATCAGTACCAGCTCTTGGATTCGACCTACTGCTCGGTCTGCGGGGACTGCCTGCCCTGCCCCGAGAAGGTCAACATTCCGGAGATCTTGCGTCTTAGAAATCTTGCAAAGGCTTTCGACATGACGGAGTTTGGAAAGTATCGGTACAAGATGTTCGAGAACGCGGGGGATTGGTTCCCGGGAATGCGAAGCGACAAGTGCACAGAGTGCGGCGATTGTTTGCCCAGATGCCCACTCGATTTGGATATCCCCAAACTCTTATTCGAGGCTCACGATATCATGTGGGAGGGAGAAAAGGGGAAGAGGCGTTGGGAATGATATTGGCGGATGACCGAAGAAAAACCGTGAAGCAGTTTGGAGGTCAGATTTGAAAGCAGTTGTCTATACGAAGTACGGTCCACCGGAGGTTCTAAGGATCGAGGAGATTGAGAGGCCCGTTCCGAAAGAGAATGAGGTGCTCATCAAGGTTCACGCCACCACGGTCACCGCGACCGATT
>JAJDBZ010000655.1 GCA_029261095.1 Candidatus Omnitrophota bacterium
GCTCAAGCAAGGGGTTATCTGACAGGCTACCAGCCTTCTTCTCCGTGCATTGCCCTGCTCAAGGACAAACAGGTCCTCGGAATTCTCCAGCGCCATGACATCGAGAACAAATCGGCGGTCGAAGTGGCAACCATTCTTAAAGGATGGTTCGACCAACATTGCGAAAAAGAAGGACCCTCCATCCCTCGAGACCAATTCGAGAAACTGACCCCTTATTCGGGGTGCGGTTCTAGCATTCCTATGGCGGGGGGCGGAATGCCCATTCAAGTGCCAAAACCATAGGGTTATGAGATGACTCGGCGCCTCTTCCGGACAGAACCGGAAGGGGCGCTTTTTAGATCCCCATCTCCGTGGTCTCCGGTTTCTCTCGTTTCCAAATCACTGTGAAACAAGATCCTTCGTCCAATGTCGATTCAACTGAAATGTCCGCCTGATGGTAATCGGCAATCTCTTTGCAAATAGACAACCCAATCCCAATCCCCCCCATGTGATCTTTCAATCCACGATGGGCCTGACTGAATCGATCGAAGATAATGGGCAGATCCTGAGAATGGATTCCAATCCCCTCATCCTCCACGGCGAGCAAGGTCCGATTCTCATCTTGATCAATCGTCATCCGGACCTTGCCCCCGGGATTTGAAAACTTGATCGCATTCGAAAGCAGATTGTCGAGTAACCTGGCGATGAGTACATCGGACCCTAGTACCTCAACGCGACTCTGGCTGCAAACCAGCTCTAGTTCGATGTGTTGATCTTCGGCCAAAAGCGCGTGAGACCTTGTCGCATCGAAGGCGATTTCTTGCAGATCGACTAACGATTTAAGATGTTTATCGAGGGGACCTTCCCCGCGAAGGGATTGGTCGACATTTTCTATGAGGCGCTTCATTCGATTGGCATTGTTCTGAATGATTTCGACAAACTCACGTTGATCCGTATCAAGATTTCCAGAAGGATTCGACCCGAGCATCTGGGCGTATCCGATCAAGTTGGTCAGGGGCGTACGGAAGTCATGGGACACATTGGTAATGAGTTTCTCACGAAACTCCACTGCCTCTTGTAATTGGTTCGTCCGGCGCGCTACCTCCTCTTCTAGTTTCTGTTCGTATTCCTTCCTTTCCTCTAGGCGCAGGTTCAAATTCTTGAATCGTTGAGCAAGAAAGCCGGCCAGTAGAAATGAGTTGATGATCAGAACAAACCCCAGCAGGAGTGTCAGCGGATGCCTCCACCAAGGGTAGGTCACCACGAACCGATCCATTGCCGGAGAGGGGTCACGGTTGCCACTCAAATCGATCGCGGCTACTTCAATCGTATGGCTCCCAGTAGAAAGCGAGGGAATGGCGATCGGCTGGGTTGACGTTGGGGAGGACCACTCCCCTTGGTCGATGCGGTATGAGTAACGAAGGTCATTTCGGTCGGTCTCTTCGTAGTAGTCATAACCTGTCGCGGTCACTAAGAGGTTCTCGCCATGGACGATATTCCTTGTGATCGCTTCGATCGCGGTCTGTGGTGGATTAGGGTCGCGACGGAATCGGAGCAGACCCAGAAAATCGCTCACAAAATAAATGTCGCCATTTGGACCTGTGTCGATAGAGTCTACCTGACAGGGTGCTAAGCCGGCGGATAGACCCAGATGGAACCAGCCGCCCTCTTTCGCATAATACATCCCATCGGCCTTAGTCCCTACCCAAATGTCCCCACTGGGATCATGGTAAATTTCGGTCACCAAGTTAGTGTCAAATCCACATTCCCGATCCTGGATGGGTGACCACTCTTCAGCGTCTAATTCGAAGAGTCCGAGTCCACTGATGCCGATTACCATTTCACCCGACTCGCGTTCGGCAATGTCGACAATCTCATACTCGGTTCCATCCATCGGGCCAGGAATTCGGGTCAATTCGCAATTTTGAAAACGGAAAAGTCCACCCTCTCCCCCAATGTAGACAGAACCATCAGAGCACTCGAAAAGTGTGATGATCTTTGTGTCCACAATCTCCGAGCCCGCTTCCTTAGAGCAACGCTGGGAAAGGGATGTCCATTCTGAATCCGACCACACAAGGATACCGTCAATCTCAGTCCCAACCCACAACTCCTCGCTCTCAGTCTCGATCATGCAACTGAAGTTCTGAGGTTCGACTGGGGGTGGAGGCAACCAGTTTGATACCCCCTCTTTCCACTCGAGGATCCCAACCCTGGTCCACAGGGAAAAGACACGGTCGCCAGGTGCGATCAACACATCGACTAGATGTTCCTTAATTCCATCTTCCCTTCTCTCCACCTCGGTCCATTGTCCTTCTTGCAAGTATGAAAGGCTTGGACCGCCAACCCATAGTCGGCCCTGCTCATCGAATGCAACCGCGGTCATTCTATGTTCGAAGGGTTGGTTTGGAAGTAAAGTCTCGAAAGGGGATCGGTGAAGTTTGGAAACCTTTCCTCTTGTTCCGATCCAGATGCTTCCGCGAGAGGAAAAGAGGACGGTGTTAATCTGGTTCGCCTCTGGAATGTATCTGTGATCGAAGATGGACCAGTCGCCCTGGTCGTATATAGCAACCCCTCGAAGTGTCCCAAAGATGATGGCGCCATCGGATCCCATGGCCATCCGATAGGCCCCCCATCGACCGCTGATGAAATCCGGTTTCATCGACTTCCAGCCTTCATCCTCTTGACGAAAGATGTCATAGGTGCACGAGACCCATAGATGACCTTCCTTGTCGCGTATGAAACTCTGGATTCCCTTGCCTCCCCATAATTGTTCCGCTTTCATCTCAGAGTGGGGTTTGAGCGTGTCGAGGTCGATAGGTACGATGTATCCGTTGTCCCATCCTTCCCATAGAACATTGAGTTCTGGATCGAAATACAGGTCCATCACTTTTCGGTCCGGTGGGGTTTCTGGAAGGTTCTCCAGGTGGGTATATTTCCCTTCACCCAAGATCTCAACCACGCCCCCGAGACCTCCCACGAATACCCGTCCCTTTCCATCCTCCGCGAAGGAGTATGTGTTTTGAATCGGAAAGCCAGACCCTTGGTCCAGCGTTGTGAACACGCCTCCCCTCATTCGGATCAATCCATCTCCGGAAGTGATCCAAAGAGAACCTTCTCGGTCGAAAAAACACCTCCGCAGATATAAAGTGGGAAGGCCGTCTTTGATCCCGTAGCTTTTGTAGTTCCGACCGTCATAGGAGATCAGCCCATTGCCCCAACTTGAGAACCACAACGACCCCTGCGAGGACTCAGCGATTCCACGGACGCCTTCAATGGGAAAGGGTGGATCGAGTGTCCTCGAAACCCAGTTCACATTGTAATCTAACCCATGGCTGTCGGTGACGATGCTGAGTAAGGAGAGGAGGGACCCCAAGAAGCCCAAAATATCGCGCAGGTTCATTTGTAGTCGGTTTCCATGAGGTTGAATTTACTTTCCAGGGTAGGTTAGGTGATTCTCTGAAATCAGTCATCCATCAATTACTGTGAAAAATTCGAAAATGGAACTAAACTATGCGCCCTGCAAAGAAAGGTGCCTTCATTCATGAATCCTTCCAAACTTCCCCGGCGTCCCTTCCTGGATGATGTCGAACTCTCCATTCTCGGTTTCGGAGGAATCGTCGTCATGGATTCCGACCCTGGTCATGCCCGACACTTGGTGGCCCAAGCTTTTGAAAAGGGTGTCAACTACTTCGATGTCGCGCCAAGCTATGGAGATGCTCAATCAAAACTAGGGCCTGCGTTGAAACCTTATAGAAAAGATTGTTTCTTGGCGTGCAAAACCGGCGAACGGACCGCCGAGGGAGCACATCGGGAATTGGAGGAGTCTCTCCAATTTTTGGAGACCGATTACTTCGACATCTATCAACTCCACGCTATCACCGACATTGAAGCCGATGTCGATCGTGCTTTCTCCAAAGGAGGGGCCATGGAGCCGATTCTGGAAGCCAAAAAGGCGGGTCGCATCCGCTATCTCGGTTTTTCGGCCCACTCGCCAGAGGCTGCATTCGCCGCGATGGACCGTTATGACTTCGATTCGGTCCTCTTCCCGATGAATTTCTGTTGCGTCCACCGGGGCGGCTTCGGCCGCCAAATCCTCGAAGCCGCACAATCCCGTGGCATGGCGCGTCTGGCGCTAAAAGGAATGGCCCGTCAACAGTGGAAGGATGGCGAACCACAACCTATTTGGAAGAAATGTTGGTATGAACCGCTGACCGACCCGGCTGAGGCGGAACTCGCGCTTCGATGGACCCTGAGCCAACCGGTGACTGCCGCCATTCCGCCCGGTGAAGAGGAGCTCTTCCAGCTCGCGATGGACATTGCGCTGCGGTTTGAGCCGATAGGACTGGAAGATGAAGAGCGCCTTTTGGATCTCTCTCGAGACCTCAATCCGATTTTTGTGGGTTAAAGAGAAACCGGCTCCCGAATCGTTTCTTCTTCCCGGCGATCCGCCCTACTCACTGGCCGAAAGTCCTTTTATATTGGGGACCTCATATTTTTCAATCGTTCATGTGGAGGAATCAGATGTCACATTTCGTTCTCGGTTTAGATTTTGGAACCAACTCCGTTCGTTGCTTGGTTGTTCGAGTACAGGATGGCAAGGAGATCGCCACTTCTGTCTCCACCTACAAACATGGGGAAGAGGGAATCCTGCTCGATGCCAATGACCCGAACCTCGCTCGGCAGCACCCAAAGGATTACGAAACAGGAACCGAAACAACAGTAAGGGAAGCCCTTGCTCAAGCAGCTTCATTCGAAAACTTTTCTCCAGACAAGATTATTGGAATCGGTGTGGACACCACTGGAAGCACCCCGCTACCCGTTGATCGTGACGGTATCCCTCTCGCTTACCAAGAAAAATTCGCGGACAACCTCCAGGCAATGGCATGGCTTTGGAAAGATCACACCAGTTTTGAAGAAGCGGCGGCAATCACCGAAAAAGCCAGCCGTGAACATCCTGAATACCTCGCCAAATGCGGGGGAATCTATTCATCGGAGTGGTATTTCTCAAAGCTCTGGCACTACCTGAAACAGGACTCCGAACTTGCGGAAGCCACTTACGCCTGGGTGGAAATGTCCGATTGGATTCCTGGATTCCTGACTGGAAGTCTCAAACCCGAAAACCTCAAACTGAGTGTCTGCGCGGCTGGTCACAAAGGTCTTTATTGTGAGGATTGGGGCGGCTATCCAGCGGCCGAATTCCTCTCTGGGCTCGATGCCCGCATTCCGGAGCTCATGAGCCATGTCCCCAACAAGGCCTACGCTGTCGATACTCCTGCAGGTGTACTGTGCGAGGAGTGGGCCGGAAAACTCGGTCTGCCCGCTGGAATCCCAGTGGCTGTCGGCGCCTTCGATGCTCACCTTGGTGCAGTCGGCTCAAACATTCAACCGGGAACATTGATTAAGATCCTTGGAACCTCGAGCTGCGATATGATCGTGGCACCCAACTCCATGAACCTGGCTGACATCCCCGGTATCTGTGGGATCGTGGATGGATCGATCCTTCCCGGATACTATGGGCTAGAGGCGGGACAATCCGCAGCGGGCGATGTGTTCAACTGGTTTGTAAACGAGATCGTCCCAGGTGGAAAAGATCTCGGATCGCACGAATCTCTCACGAGTGGAGCTGAGGCTCTCAAGCCAGGCGAAAGCGGTCTCCTCGCTCTTGACTGGAATAATGGTAACCGCTGTGTCCTCGTCGACCCACGGGTTACCGGATTGATTCTTGGTCAAACCTTACACACCCAACCCGCCGAGATCTATCGGACATTGATTGAATCGACCGCATTCGGCGCGAGGGTCATTCTGGAACGATTTGAAGAATATGATGTCCAAGTGGGAGAAATCATCAACTGTGGGGGCATCGCCGAAAAGAATCCGCTGGTCATGCAGATCTACGCCGACATCACCGGCCGACCTCTGAAGATTTCCCGCTCGGCACAGACCTGTGCACTCGGTGCGGCCATCTGCGGTGCAGTGGTGGCGGGCAAAGATCGAGGTGGTTACAACTCTTTCGCCGAGGCCCAAGCCGCAATGACCGGCCTGAAGGATGTCGTGTTCACCCCGATTCTGGAGAATCAAAACGTATACAACCGGCTCTACAAACTCTATCGCGATCTCCATGATGCGTTCGGGACGAAAAGCTGGGAGGGGAATCTACATCATGTGATGAAGGATCTCCTGGAGATTAGAGATGGGGCGCGTGTAACGGGGTGAGAGTGACCACTCTTTCAGAAAGGCGGTTCTAGCCAGTGGCTATTCCAGATTTCCAGTCGATCATGTTGCCTGTTTTAGAGTTCACAGGAGATGGGAAAGAACATTCCATTCGGGATGCAATTGACCACGTGGGGGAAAAATTCGGCTTGACCAAGGAAGAACGGCAGGTCCTTCTCCCGAGTGGACAGCAGGCGAGATTTGACAACCGTGTTCATTGGGCCCGGTCTTATCTCAAACAGGCCCACCTAGTGGAGAATACACGCAGGTCACATTTTCGAATTACGGATTGAGGTCTGGAAGTTCTTTCTAAAAAGATTCCTAGAATCGACATCAAATTCCTTGGACAATTCGAGGAGTTTCAGGAATTCAAGAACAGAAAGAAGAAAACTTCGGATTCGAATGATCAGACAGAACAAGACTTGGAAGACCAAACTCCGGAAGAAGCCCTGGAGAATGCTTATCAATCGCTGCGAGAGGACCTCATTAAAGAGGTCTTAGGGCAACTGAAGAACAGCAGCCCAAGTATGTTCGAGAAGATCGTGGTGGATCTCCTGCTTGCAATGGGGTATGGCGGAAGCCGCAAGGATGCAGGGCAGGCAATTGGTAAAAGCGGTGATGAAGGAATCGATGGGATCATTAAAGAAGATCGGCTAGGTTTGGACATCATTTACATCCAAGCCAAGAAGTGGGAGGGAAATGTGGGTCGCCCAGAGATCCAGAAGTTTGCAGGAGCACTCCAGGGGAAAAGAGCGCGCAAGGGCGTTTTTATAGCGACCTCTAACTTCTCAAAAGAAGCTCAAGAGTTTGCGAGGCAGATTGAAAATAAGATCATCCTCATTGATGGAGAGCAAGTCGCGCAATATGTGATTGACCAAAACCTGGGGGTGACACCGGTCACCAAATACGAAGTCAAAAGACTCGATTCGGACTATTTTGGGGAGTAGGGCGTCGCTGTACCCCGAGTGTTGTTACCGTCCTTCTAAGAATCTTCCGACCGAAGATATTGAATCCTTAATGCCAGACCGGTTTTCGTTGCTGCGGAACCCTCAGATTCCCAATGTTCATGCCCTAACAACATCTTAGAATACTGATAATATTGCAGTTATGGTGGTGCTAATAATATTTAGTCGAGATAAAGTATCCTTGAAATCGCGGTTTCGGCAATCGAGATTTCAAGGAAGTCAGATCACCCCAAGGGAACCGTTTCCTTCTCCCCGTAATAGTCAAAGTAGCTCTTCGAAGTTTCCCATAAACGTATTCGATGAAGCTGGGCCGGAGGAAAGGCTCCCTCGAGAATCGACCAGAAACTTTTAACGATGTTTTCCGAACTCGGGTTGATCCCCTTGAACTCCTCTGTATCCAGATTGAGGTGCACATGGTCGAAGGGCTTCATGATTTTCTCTTCCACCGTCTGGTCCATCGCTCCGATGTCAACAAGGCAATTGGTCCGGTCATTGGGCTCCCCGCATAAAGTGATCTCCAACGAGTAGTTGTGACCATGCCCATGAAGGTTATTGCATTTTCCAAACAAATCGCGGTTCTCTTCGTCGGAGAGATTTGGGTTGTGCAGACGGTGGGCGGCGGAGAACCGGTAGACTCGGGTTAGGTAAACCATTTTTCCTCCTCGGTAGTTCGCGTAAAAATCCTCATTCTCGAATACCT
>JAJDBZ010000656.1 GCA_029261095.1 Candidatus Omnitrophota bacterium
CGTATGGGTTGCCCCGTAGACTCCCTCTTCCTCGATGAGCAGCGTGGGCGTGGCAAAGGTCGGATCATCGATGGAGTATTCGATCAGGTCGATTGTACGCGTCCCGGGTGAGATCCCTTTCGCGGGTCGTTCCGAATCCGCCATGACAGGAAGAGCGAAGGCGAAGAGAGAGAACGCGAACCACTTGGCGAGCAGCGGGTTTGAGAATGACATGGATAAGTTCCGGTCCGCTCAGTCCGTGAGCGCCGTTGCGCGAATGGTGATGGTCTCTCCGGGTTGGACCTGTTTCTTGGAGAGAGAGACATCCTGAAGTGTGGGGCCCCCGGTCGGCCCTCGATACCAACCGCGACTGTACCTACCACCCCAAGCACCGATGTCCGAAATCGAACCATCCGGATCCCGGTCCTTCAGGGTCGGTTTTCCCGCATCGATCGCGGGGGAACTGTCCGAGGTGAAACGGTAACCGTCGAGCGGATCGATCATTGGATCGACGTTATCGATGAAGGACGGACCGACATCCTCAGTGACCACAGAGAGATTTCGATCACTGAGGTTGTGCCCACCGACTAGATTGACATTCCCATGCCACTGTTGAGGGGGGTTGGTTTCGTCGTTCCGATAGAAGAGGCAATTGTAGGCATTGACCAGGTTGATTTTTGAGCCGAAGGTGTGGATCGCCTGATCCGTCTGGTTCGCAAAGGTGACATTGATGATCGCGGTTGTGGTCGAAGAATCTGCCCCGAGCGCGATTCCATAGTTCCCATTCCAGGCGATAACATTGTTCGCGATCAAGATGCCTTCGCCATCGGACAGGACCTCGATCCCATTATGGAACTCCAAGATCTGGAACCCGATGACCCGTGGGCTTGCCCCATTTGTGATGACCACGCCCGGAAGACTTGTCCCCAGTGTCGTCGACTGAATGACCGTTAAGGCCGGACCTTCGAGAGCGCGTAAGGTGATCGATTTCTCGATGGTCACACTCTCGATATAAGTGCCGGGATGAACACAAACTTCCTGTCCATCGAGTGCCGCATCGAGGCCTTCTTGGATCGTTTGGTACATTGCGCCGGGATCGTTCTGATCGACTTCGACATCGCAGGCGAGTGTGGACGTTTCGAAGAGGGTGAAATATAAAATAGATAAAAGGGCGACGAGAATCGGGGTTTTCGGGACAACAAGCATTGCTTGCGGCATGGTGACTCCACCTCCAAAGGAAAAGAGATCGAAACCGTTGACACCCGAGGACGAAATGGGAGTTGATTAGGAGCCTTTGGGTTTTATCTCATACAATAAATCAAAGCGGACGATGAAGTGTCGTCCGAACAGGTTTTTCAGTATGAGGAGAAAGCAAATTGTGTCAACCACTTGTTTTCTTCGGATCTTCCACGTGGAAGAGAGGGGTGGACAGTGGGAACCGAGTGAGGAAACTTGACCCGAACACCCATTTACCAGGAACGAACGGAGAGATCGCATGGACCCACGCATCACCAAACTTGCCGACCTGATGGTCAATTATTCGAACAAAGTCAACACTGGGGACATCGTCCAGATTGGTGGACCGATCGCCACGATGCCTCTGATGCAGGCGGTCTATTCCAAATGCCTTGAGGTGGGGGCGCATCCCTTCTGCGAGTTCGAGGCGGCGTGGATGCAGGAGACGCTCCTCAAGAAGGGGCGGAAGAAACAGATCGATTTCCTCCCTCCCTGGAAGACCGACCAGATCGAGGCGGTTGATTGCCTCTTCCGATTTTTGGGCGAGACGAACACCCGCTCCCTCTCCGGTGTCGATCCGAAGAAACAACAGCAGCGGCTGAAAGCCATGAAACCGGTGCGGGACATTATGCACCGAAGGATGGATGACGAGAGCATCCGTTGGTGTCTGACTCTCTTCCCCACCGAGGCCTACGCGCAAGACTCCGACATGTCCCTCACCGAGTTTGAGGATTTTGTTTTCAAAGCCTGCAAGGTCGACCAAAAAGATCCGATCGCCGCCTGGAAAAAAGTCAAACGCGAACAAGAGAAGATGGTTGACTATCTCACCGGCAGAAAGAAGATCCGGATTGTCGGCAAGGAGACGGACATCACCTTCGAGGTGAAGGACAGAACCTGGATCAACTGTTGCGGCACGGAGAACATGCCGGACGGCGAGGTCTTCACCGGCCCGGTCGAGGACAGCGCCAACGGAAAGATCCTGTTCAGTTTCCCCGCCTGTTACAACGGCCGCGAGGTGGAAAATGTCCACCTCACTTTCAAGGACGGCAAAGTGGTCAAAGCGACCGCCACAAAGAACGAGGCCTTCCTCAACGATCTCCTCGACATGGACGCCGGCGCCCGATTCCTCGGCGAGTTCTCTTTCGCCACCAACCGGGGCATCCAGCAATACACCAAGAACATCCTCTTCGACGAAAAGATCGGCGGCACCGTCCACTTCGCAGTCGGCTCCAGCTACGGCGAATCCGGCGGAGTCAACAAATCCACCCTCCACTGGGACATGGTCTGCGACCTACGGCAGGGTGGGAAAGCGTATGTGGATGGGAAGGTGTTTCTGAAGGATGGGAGATTTGTGGCGGGCGGTTGAGGAGGCTGTTGCGATGAGAGTCTTCATGGTGGTGTGTTCGTTAGTCCTTTTCGTTTCCGGCTGTGGAAAGGAGGAACCGGAGGCGAATCCATTATGGGAAACCCAACTATCAGTTGGCTTGAAAAGGTTGGTGAACGAAACCTCGGAAGATTCCCCGATGGTTCAACGAATCGCGAAGAATAATGAGGGAACCGAGGACTGGAAGAAGTTGGCTGAGTACTTCCTTTTGGAGAAGGAAGCGGTTTCTCCAGATTTCACTTGGGCGGAAGCAATAGGACTGGGACAGATCTCAGAAGCATTCGAACTCAACTACGAGATATACGAGTCGTCGATGTATTCCGCTTCATCCACAACGGATGAGGAAACACTTGCACTCCTCGGTATCGCCATCTCCATGTGCGACAGCATCGAATCAGCCACCAAGGACATGATTCTGGATAGGTTGTTCGTTCATCTAAAAGTGGACCACGCCGTAGAGGTTCATCGCGCGATTCTTGAGGCCGTTCGGATGAATGATTTTGGGGGAGATCCCAGAGTGTACTCGAGGTTTCTAACACCCGACTCCAAACTCAAGTTTGAAGTCCTCTCGATTCTTTACAATATGGAAGATTTGCCTGAGGTGTGCTGTGAGGCGGTCTCAAGGTTAAGGGATGATTCCGAGCAATTGGTTTCTGATATGGCTAAATTGATTGCCTACAAGAAGTGTAGTGAAAATGGAGGAGAGGAAGAGTCAAATCAATAGCAAGTACTCGTGCCGGATCTGTCGGTGGGCTGCTGCTTAAATTGATTCTTTGACCTAGAAGGGAAAGCCCTCTCCTCCCTGTCCATTCCGTAGTTGCGACGATGCATGTTGCTCCTATCAGATCTCTCCTATCGTCGAGATGACACCTATTGAGGTTGTCGGCAACGGGTAGCTTGCTCCAGGCGTTTCATCCAGGTGCGAATCTCGTCAGTAGATAGAACCTGATCGGGCGCCCTACTCGTTGACAGGACCGGCGGTCGGTTCATAGACTCCCTCCCTTTGGGCGGCGATTTCCGGGATCGGGACCTCCCGAGCCACGGCCTGACTCAATCAATCAAACGAACGGAGAATAGATAGCATGGCAGACGAAAAAACACTTATTCTGGTCAAACCGGACGGTGTCCAGCGCGGACTCGTCGGGGAAGTGATCGGAAGATTTGAAAAGAAAGGCCTCAAAATCGCGGCTCTCAAGCGGCTGCAGCTCTCGAAAGAAAAGGCCGAGACCCATTATGCGGTTCACAAAGAACGACCCTTCTTCGGTGAGCTCGTCGAGTTCATCACCTCCGGCCCCATCGTGGCAATGGTAGTCGAAGGCCCCGATGCGATCGGTCTTTGCCGTAAGATGATGGGCGCCACCAAACCGATGGAAGCCGAGCCAGGCACCATCCGCGGCGATTTCGCCACCGCGATCCAGGAAAACATCGTTCACGGTAGCGATGGCGCGGACACTGCCGCCTATGAAATCCCAATCTACTTCGAGGAATCGGAGATCATCTAACCGGGTGAATCTCACGATCGGACAGGACTCCATCCTTTGAGTGTTATCCTCGGTCTCAACGCATTTCACGCGGGTGCTTCGGCGGCCATACTGGTCGATGGTCAGCCCGT